>JBECKW010000360.1:0-6992 GCA_040235505.1 Desulfobacterales bacterium | reverse complement strand
ACGAGCCCCCACTGAAGCGCTGCTTGGGTGGGGGCTTCCCATTCAACCGCCAGAGGTTCCCGGAACATGTCGACTTCTCCTGAGATTCTGTTTGAGGATGTTCATAAAACTTATATCAGCGACTTTAAGCGGAAAAAGAATAAGGCGCTCACCGGCCTGACGTTGCATGTACAGGGTGCTGAAGTATTCGGCATTATCGGCCCCAACGGGGCCGGAAAAAGCACTGCTCTGAAAACCCTCATGGGGTTTGTCAAGCATGACCGGGGAAAAGTCTCGCTGGCCGGCCATTCCCCAGGCATCCCTGCGGCACACCGGGAACTCGGGTATCTTCCCGAAAATCCATGTTTGTATGATCACTTGTCCATAACCGACCACCTGATTTTCTGTGGTCGAACCTCTAAACTTACCTCAAAGCAAATCAAGCGACAGATAAGCGCCGTTCTTGAGATGGTGGATCTGGCCCATGCGGCCAAAGCCCCCATCCGGAGTTATTCAAAAGGCATGACCCAGCGGGCCGCCCTTGCGTATGCGCTATTTCATCAACCTAAAATTTTAATCCTGGACGAACCCATGTCCGGACTGGACCCCCTTGGCCGTCAGCTCGTGGTGGACATTATCAATGAATATCATCACAAGGGCCACACGATTCTTTTCTGCTCCCATGTTCTGACGGACGTGGAGCGAATCTGTGACCGTATCGGCGTCATGAACGGGGGACGTCTTGCATCGGTCATTACGCCAAACGATCTCAAGGAAAAAACTTCTTTGGAGAACCCGGGAGCGGCTTCCCCTTTGGAATTATATTTCATGAATACCATAAAGAAATAATTGTGGGGGTCTATCTCAGGTTGAGATTTCAAATCCGATGCCTTATAGAGATATTTCGTTAAAAATTAGATTTCTGTGGAGGCGGTGACAGTGAACAACATATTTGCGATCATGCGGATAAGCTATAAGGAGGGGCTCCGGCAACGCCTTCTCTACGGTGTTGTGGTCTTTGCCTTGCTTCTGATGGCTTTTGCCGTGCTGATGAGCGGGTTGTTCCTGCGGGATATTTCCAAAATCATCCTGGATCTCTGTTTGTCCGCAGTGAACATTGGCGGCCTTCTGGTCCCCTTTTTCCTTGCTGTCAACCTGCTGGCAAAAGACATTGAACGGCGAACCATCTTTACGATTCTGTCCAAACCGATCTCCAGAATCGAATATATCGTCGGAAAATATTTCGGCATTGTGCTGCTGACGGGAACCGTCATGCTTGTCCTTTCCGGTGCCACGTTTGTTTCCATCTGGGCCGGAAAAATCATGTACGGCAGCAAGTTTTTTTCGGCTTTCTCCGCATGGGCAGTCATCGAAGGGATTCTGTTCAGCTTTCTATGTTTGATGGTGTTAAACGCCGTCGTAGTATTGTGGTGCAGTATTACCACCAGTTCGTTTATCGCGACGCTTCTCACGCTTTTCACCTACCTGATCGGCCAGACCATTGACGATGTGGTCCGATTTCTAGCGGTTGAAATCAAGCTGAGCGGTGCCGAAGTATCCTCTTCGGTTCAATATGCCGTAAAAATAGCGAAGTATCTATTTCCAAACCTTTCCGCCTTCGATATCAAACTTCAGGCCGCCCACGGAATCCTGATTCCTTTTTCCGATGCGGCTTTTCTCACCTGTTACGGAGTGGTTTACATCGCGGCCATCCTGTCTCTCTCAGTTCTGATCTTTGGCCGGAGGGATTTTGCGTGAATGCTACTTCGGCATCCCGTCCGGGCAGTAGTTTGCTCGGAAGTTCATGGAAACCGGCGATTGTCCTGCTGGCCGGATTTTTTGCTTTTTTTGCTCTGACCGGCAAAGCATATCAGATTCGCGGGAAATACGTCACGGAAACCGTCAGCGAATTCGGGCAGCTTCCCATAAACGGCATTCAGGCGGCCAGTCTCGAGTTTAAAGGCGTCGTCTCGGATTACCTGTTCTTTAAAACAATCACTTACATGGGATTGAAGCTTGCCGAAGACGAAAAACCGACGACTGAAGACTGGGACACTATCCATGAGATGCTTGTCAAGGCCACGGATCTGGATCCTCGCTTCTGGGATCCCTATGTTTTTGCAGAAATGATGCTGGTCTGGAACGCGGGCAGGATAGACGAAGCCAATGCACTCCTCGAAAAGGCTATCCAGAGCCGGCCGGATGATTATCGCCCGTGCTATTATATCGGTTTTAATTATCTGTATTTTGAAAAGAACGCTGAAAAAGCGGCGCCCTATTTAAGAGAGGCCGCCAAGCGCCCCAATGCGCCCACCTACATCAGAGGCCTGGCTTCCCGGGTCAGTATCTATGCCGGAGAATTGGGCGTCGGCATCATTTTCCTTGAAGACCTGATTCATGAGACACAGAATCCCAAAACGCTTGCCTACTTCAAGAAGCGATTAACCGCCATGAAAATGATGTTCGATCTTGAAAAAAAGGTTCGGGAGTATAAGGAGAAATACGGAAAAACACCCGAATCCCTGGACGAATTGGTGACCACCGGGTTTATCCAGAAACTTCCCACCGATCCCTATGGCGGAAAATTTGTTCTGCTCAAAAACGGGCATGTCTACACAACGAGCAAACTGGTGGAAAAATAAGACCCTTCGATTCTACTCTATCCCCAGCTTTTCCAATTTATACCGAAACGACCTGAAGGTCATTCCCAATAAATCCGCAGCCTGCTTTTTCTTGCTGTCGGTGATGGACAGGGCTTTTTCGAGGTAGGCCCGTTCGATTTCTTCCAGAATCCGGTCGAGGGAAACACCATGGGCGACCTCGTCCAGGTCGTAGCGTTTACCGTGGATTCCCTCTATCCAGCGACGTTTCTGGACGGAGAGGGTCAGGCTGTCTGGCAGGATGATGTTGGTGCTGGTGAGGGCGACGCTTCGCTCGATAAGGTTCTCAAGTTCCCGAATGTTGCCGGGGAATTCGTACTTCTGAAGCATGTCGATGGCATAGGAGGAAATCTTCGTGACTTCTTTCCCCATTTCATTGGCATATTTTTCAAGAAAATGCTGAATCAGGGGGCGCAGGTCGCCTTTTCGTTCCCGAAGCGGCGGGACCTTGATTTCAATGACGTTCAGGCGATAGAAAAGATCTTCCCGGAATCTCCCCTCCATCACCTCTTCTTCAAGGCGTTTATTGGTGGCTGAAATAAAACGGACATCAATGGAAATATCCCTGACACCTCCCACCGGCTTGATGGTCCGCTCCTGTATGGCACGAAGCAGCTTCACCTGAAGCATCATACTCAGTTCCCCGATTTCATCGAGGAAAAAAGTGCCGCCTTCGGCAAGCTCCATGAGTCCTTTTTTATCCTGCGTGGCACCGGTAAACGAGCCCTTGCAGTGGCCGAAAAGCTCGCTCTCGATAAGGTTTTCAGGGATGCCGCCGCAATTGATGACCACAAAGGGTTTGTCCTTACGGTCGCTTTCCTCATGAATCGCCCGGGCGATGAGTTCCTTTCCCGTTCCGCTTTCGCCGGTGATGAGCACGTTGGTGCGGGTTTTCGCCACCTGCCGGACCATCTTGTAAATGTGCGTCATCCGTGGACTGCTTCCGACAATCTTGCCAAAATGTATGCTTTTTTCCAGTTCACCGTCCAGAACCTCCTTTTCAGCTTCGAGGTTCTTGATCTCCAGTGCCTTGGCAATGGTCGCCTTCAGTTCCACATTGTCAAACGGTTTGGGCACATAGTCATAGGCACCAAGATTCATGGCTTCCACGGCGTTCTCGGTGGACGCATAGGCGGAGATCATGATAGCGACGGTATTCGAATTTTTCTGCTTTGCGGCTTTCAGTACATCGAGACCGGTAATGTCTCCCAGCCGCATGTCGCACAGGAGCAGGTCATAATTGTTTTTCTGAATTAAGGACAACGCATCCCGCCCGCTCCCCGCGCAATCGACTTCATACCCGGAACGGGTCAACATCAACTCCAGAAGCTCCCGCATGCTGAGCTCATCATCCACCACGAGTATGTTTGCGTTTTTTTCAGTCATGATCTTTTTTTCGGAAATTCAAGCTAAGGATTCGTGACATTAAAATCGAACGACATTATTTATCCGCAGATTACGCAGATTTCCGCAGATTTAAAAGCAAAATTTTTTTGAAGTTAATCTGCGAGAATCTGCGTAATCTGCGGATCATTTTTTTATTTCAGCCAATGCCCGATCCTGCCCCAGCGGACATGGAAATGGCTGTCCCATGACCAGTAGATAAACATGGCCTTGCCCTGCACCTTGTCCAGACTGGCGAAACCCCAGAAGCGGCTGTCAAGACTGTTGTCCCGATTATCGCCCATCATAAACAAATGTTCTTCGGGAACGGTGACCGGCCCGAAATTGTCCCGCGGGCTCTCAGAGGCCGGGTAAATTGTTGAATCCGTGTGAATTTCATATGGACCGGTGACATACTTACCGTTTCGATACACTTTTTTATTCTTTATTTCAATCACATCCCCAGGTATGCCGATCACACGTTTGATGTAATCCGTGTGCGGGGCGTTGGGCGGTATGAACACGATGATATCCCCCCGTTTTGGATCTTCGATGGGGATCAGGGTTTTATCGGTAAAGGGGATTTTGATTCCATAGATAAACTTGTTGACCAGAATATGATCTCCAAGTTGAATGGTCTGAAGCATGGAACCGGATGGAATCTTGAATGCCTGGATGACAAATGTCCGGATAAACAGCGCAAGGACGATGGCAATAGCAATGGCCTCGATGTTTTCTCTGAGGGCGGATTTGTTTTTCTGTACATTTTTCG
Source organism: Desulfobacterales bacterium (assembly GCA_040235505.1). Taxonomy (GTDB): domain Bacteria; phylum Desulfobacterota; class Desulfobacteria; order Desulfobacterales; family JAFDDL01; genus JBECKW01. Next base: position 2,198 of record JBECKW010000360.1, on the reverse strand, counting down.
GAACGACATTGTTTTTAGTTGCAGCACTTTTTGTATTCATTTACAGTTTCATTTACCTTTCATTGGAAAACCCACATCAAAAACACCATCAGCGTCTTTAATATGTTTTCACTATACGAGTGCGGCCCCCCATACCCGAAGTTTCAGTTGCTGATCATCAGATATATGCACTGCAAAATGATGTTGGCGATAATTCCCGCCGCCACATCGTCCATAACCACACCGCCACCACCTGAAAGGTTGTCCTGAAAAAACCGAACGGGTTGCGGTTTGACAACATCAAGCAACCTGAAGAGTATAAAGCCTCCGATCGCCGTCACCAGATTGAATGGAATCCCAATCAATGTAACGACCATTCCGGCGATTTCATCAATCACCACGCAGCCGGGATCTTTTTTTTCAAGCAATCGTTCTGCAAATTCCGATGCCCAAACCGCCAACAGTATCAATGCAATGGCAATGACTGATGCAACCGAAAGGGAAATTCTCGACAGAGCAAAACATACAACCACTCCAAGCATGGAGCCGAACGTTCCGGGTGCGAACGGGATTTTCCCGACATACCCGCCGGTTGCGAAAAATAGAATCATTTTCCCTTTAAAATTCATCATCTGTCACTATTACTGAAGAGGGCCTTTGTCAAGGCCGCTAAGAGGTTCGAAGGCTGGGATGCTTGGAGGCTATGATGCCGGGAGACTTGAAGGCAAAACCAAGCCGTACTGTTTTTCGTCGTTTAACATCCCAGCGTCCTGGCCTCACAGCATCCCAGCTACGCCTCCCCATGGAGGCGTATTATTTCCAAAACGAGTTCCGTGGTTTTCACCATATCCTTTAAGGAAACCGACTCCCGTACCGTATGCATGTCCTTCATGCCGGTGCCGATGACACCGGTGATAATCCCTTTTTCAAAAAAGATATTGGCATCGGCTCCGCCGCCGGTGGTTTTGCAAATCATTTCCCTTCCCAGATTTTTCGCCGCTTTCTTTGCCAGCAATACCACCGGATGATCTTCGGGAATATTGGTTGAGGAAAAATCCCTTGTCGTCTGGAAGCGCAAAGCCGGAGTGCCGTCACCCGATCCCGGGGATGCGGCATCCTCCACTGCTTTTTCAAACGTTTTTTGGATATTGTCGGTCACCGCCTTGAGCTTCTTTTCGTCATGGCTCCGCACTTCTCCTCTCAATGTCACAAGGCTCGGAACGATATTGGTGGCATATCCGCCCTGGATCAGGCCGATATTGCATGTGGTTTCCTGGTCGATGCGACCGATGGAAAGCCGGGAAAGGGCATTCGCGGCAAGACATATGGCATTGATCCCCTTTTCCGGCTCGGCGCCTGCATGGGCATCCTTTCCATGCACCTGGACATCGATCAAATTCAACGCCGGCGCACGGGTCACGATGACGTCCTTATCCCGGGTATCCAGTGCGTAGCCGAAGGTTGAATCGATCAGGCTGAAATCAAGATGTTTGGCCCCCAGCAAACCGATCTCCTCACATACCGTCAACACGAGTTCGATAGGGCCATGGGGCAGATTGTTTTCTTTTATGACAGTGAGAGCTTCAAGTAAAACCGCAATTGCGCTTTTATCATCGGCGCCGAGAATCGTATCACCGCTGCTGGTGAAAACTCCATCCCTGAAGACCGGACAAATCCCCCTGCCCGGTTCCACCGTATCCATATGCGCGTTCAGCATCATCGGCGGTCCGTCCACAGTTCCTTCGAATTTGGCTATCAGGTTTCCACTGTCACCACCTATTTTTTTCCCTGCTGAATCAATATAAATGTCAGCTCCTATTGCCCTGAGTCTTTCTTCCAATGCACGCCTCAGGGCATCTTCTTCTTTTGACACAGAGTCTATTGATACAAGCCATTTAAAGGTATCGGCCAGTCGTTCCCGGTTGATCATGAATCCACCTGTGATTTAAATATAAAAAAGATAGCGATAAATCCGTTGACAAAAAACGTTCAAGTCTTCTATGTTGCGGCAGAAAAAGGGAAGTGCGCCCAGTGCTGGTGACTGGCCCGGGCTTCAAACCCGGTGTGGGGCGCTAACACCGTCCCGGGTGGGTTCGATTCCCATGCACTTCCGCCATTTTCATTATATTTTCTATAGGTTATTCCCTTTTCAACGCCCGAACACTTTTTTCAAAACCTTCAGAAGTTTTTATTTTATATCATCCACAAAGTCAATTCTG
>JBECKW010000105.1:0-4746 GCA_040235505.1 Desulfobacterales bacterium | reverse complement strand
ACCATGCACATCATCGTATGCGTAAAACAAGTTCCCGAAGTCGTCGACGCCGACCTCAGGATTACCAGGGACGGCGGCGGCGTTTTCACCGAAGACCTCGAGTTCGACATCAACGAGTGGGATGCCTTCGCCGTGGAGGCCGCTGTGCAGCTCAAGGAGGCGCGGGGCGACCGGGTCACCGCCGTCACCTTGGGGGATGACGACGACGAATCGGTCCTGCGCCATGCCCTCGCCATGGGGGCGGATGCGGCGGTCCGGATCGACCGGGAGGAATTCGAGGGCTCCGATCCCCTGGGAATTGCCCGGGGCCTGCACGCCGCAGTCAAAGATCTCGAACCGGACCTGATTCTCACCGGCGCCCAGAGCAGTGACGCGGGCTGGGGACAGGCGGGGGTTCTGCTGGCGGGACTGATGGGGCTTCCCTATGCCTCCCTGGTGGTCGATTTCGAGGTGAAGGGAAAAACGATTGTCGCCCAGAGGGAGCTCGAAGCCAACACCCTGGAGCGGGTCGAGCTTTCCATGCCCTGCGCCCTGACCATCCAGACCGGCATTCACAAACCCCGGTATGTGTCCATCATGGGAATCAAAAAGGTCCGCCGCATCGACATCGATCTCCTGGAGGCAGGGGATCTGGGCCTGGAGGGGCTGATCGGCGCCGACGCGAGCGCGGTGGCACACCGGCGCCTCTCCCTGCCCGAGACCGGGGGACAGGCAGAATTTCTCGAGGGGAGCCTGGATGAAATCTGCACCCGGGCGGCACAGATTATCCGGGAGAAGGGAGGGCTGGCCTGATGGAAGAAATTCTCGTTATCGCCGAGCATCGCGAGGGAAGCCTCCGGGACGTCACCTTCGAGCTTCTGGGGTTTGCCCTCGGGCTGGCCGCCAAAGAGAATTTTTCGGTCACCGCCGTGGTCCCCGGCCTGGCCGCCGAAAAAATCGAGACCCTGAAAACCGTTTGCGATACCATCCTGCATTGCGATGACCAGCGGTTTGCAAACTACAACGCTTCGGATTATCTGGCCGCACTGTCCGCCCTGGTTGCCGAGAGAAAGCCCCGCCTGGTGGTGGCGGGGCATACGTCCCAGGGGATGGACCTGGCCCCGGCCCTGGCCCTTGCCGCCGGCCTGCCCCTGATCACCGACTGTCTGGACTTCGGGTGGGGGGAGGAAGGCGCCGTGGCAAGTCGCCAACCCTATGCCGGAAAAATAAACAGTCACTTGACTCTGAGACCCGCGGACACATACATGATCAGCCTGCGGCCCGGCACCTTCGAAGCAGAAACGAATTCAGGAAAATCCGCAACCATAGAGACCTTCAAGGCCCCCGGGGAGAGCGCTCCGGGTCGCCGGTTCATAGAGTATCTTGCGGCCGAAGTCGAGGATATCGACATCGCCGATGCCGACATTCTGGTGTCCATCGGCCGGGGCATCGGTAAGCCGGAGAATATTCCCCTGGCCGAAGAATTCGCAAAGGCTGTGGGCGGCACCCTTTCGTGCTCCCGGCCCGTGGCGGACAACCAGTGGCTGCCCAAGACACGGCAGGTGGGAACGTCCGGCAAGACCGTCCGGCCGAAGATCTACATCGCATTGGGTATCAGCGGCGCCTTTCAGCACCAGGCAGGCATGAAGAACGCCGATACCATCATTGCCGTCAACACCGACCCGGCGGCTCCGATTTTTTCGGTGGCCCACTACGGCATCGTTGGGGATATTCTGGAAGTACTTCCGGCCCTCACCGAAAAGTTTACATCTCCATAGGAGAATCAATGACTTTTGTAAAAACTTTATTTCTCCCGCAGAGGCGCAGAGACGCAGAGAACAGCAGAAGTTAAGAAGATGAAAGGTTAAAAAGTTTTGATTGTATTGGTGCCAGAATGCCATGCTGCATTAATTTCCAATATTGGCTCTTCAAATCGTTTGCTTTTTGCGGTTCTCAGCACCTTTGCGCCTCTGCGGGAAATCTGATTCGATAAAAAAGGGGTAGGGATATGGATTTCAAACTCAGCAGGGAACAGCAGGATATCGTCAAGGCCGCCAGGAAGTTCGCACAAGGGGAGTTCACCGAAGACCTGGCCCATGAATTCGACCGGAATGAAACCTTTGACAGGTCTCTGTATCAGAAAGCCTGTGACAACGGTTTCGTGGGGGTTTACATCGACGAGGAATACGGCGGGGGGGGCATGGGCTTCCTGGACGCCGCCCTGATCGTCGAAGAATTCTGGGCCGTGGATCCGGGCATCTCCCAGGCCGTTCTCGGCGCTATTTTCGGATCGGAACTTCTTCTGCTCTACGGCAGCGAGGCCCAGAAAAAGGCCCTGCTGCCGCCTCTTGTCACCGGGGAGCAAATGTTCGCCACCGCCATCACGGAACCGAACGCCGGCTCCGATACCGCAGCAGCCACCACCAAGGCCGTGAAGGATGGCGACGAGTGGGTCATCAGTGGTAACAAGATGTTCATTACCAACGGCACAGTGGCAAGCAACATGCTGATTTACTGCGTCACCGACCCGGATGCCCGGCGGCACGAGCGTTTCAGCTTCATCGTGGTGCCCACGGACGCCGAGGGCTTCACCGCCAAGAAAATTCCGGGGAAAATGGGCATCCGGGCATCGGACACGGCGGAGATCGCCCTGCACAACGTCCGGGTTCCGTTGGAGAACCTCATCGGGAAGCCGGGGCAGGGGTTTTATGAACTGATGAATTTTCTCAACCACACCCGGGTCATCGTGGCCGCCCAGGCCGTGGGCCTTGCCCGGGGCGCCCTGGAAGAGGCCGTCAAATACGCGAAAGCTCGAAACCTGTTTGGCCAGAGCCTGGCCCAGTTCCAGGCCACCCAGCTCAAGATCGCCGAGATGGCGACACAGATTCGCGCCGCTCGGAATCTCACCTACGAGGCTGCCGTCAGCATCGATTCGGGAAAAGTCGATCCCTCCCTGGGTGCCATGGCCAAGTGGTATGCCGCCGACGTGGCGGTTAAATGCGCCGACCATGCTCTACAGATCCACGGCGGCTATGGTTATATCGACGAGTACAAGGTTAACCGTCTCTACCGCGATGCGAAAATCCTGGATATCTACGAGGGCACCAAGGAGGTGGAGAAGCTGATTGTTGCAAAAGCCTGTCTGAGTTGAGAGCGGCTATTCATCGTTCTGGACGATTTCGAAAACAATACCGTTGGACATGGTCTCCCGGACCGCCGCGAGGCCGGGGACCCGGACACCGCGCGCGCGGAAAAATAAACTAAAAGGATAACGTCCAATGAACGTTGCTGAGAATTTAGAACATATTGCCCGGCATTTTCCGAACGAACCCGCCGTATTTGAAAACGGCAAAGAGATTTCCTACGCCAAATTCAATCTGGATGCCACCCGGGCAGCTTCAGCCCTGAGCGCCCTCGGGGTTCGTCCCGGAGAGCATATCACGATTTGCGCTCCGAACTCGTATGAATGGCTGGTTTTCTATTTCGGTGTCCTGAAAGCCGGCGCCGTAGCGGTGACATTCTCCCATCTTTCCACAGTCCGGGAGGTCAAGCAGAATATCTCGGACGGTCGTCCGAAACTGTTCCTGACGACGGATGACAAATTGGAAGCCTTCAGCGGCCTGGAAACCGGCGGCTCTCCCGAAATCGTCGTGTGCGAGCACGGCGACATGACATTCGAGGATTTGATGAAAAAAGGGACGGAGTCCTTTGAAACGGTTCAGCGCGAACGAAACGATACGGCCGCCATTCTCTATACCGGCGGGACCACGGGGACACCGAAGGGCGCCATGCTGACCCATGGCAACCTGCTGACCTCCGCCTTTAACGTGTCCCGTTACGAGCGGTCCGGCCGGAAAGACCGGGCCCTCCTTTTTCTGCCGCTGCATCACGTCTTTGCCCAGGTTCACATTATGCATTCGCTGATATTTGCAGGCGGCGGGCTGGTGGTGCAGAACGGTTTTAATATTGATAAAGCGCTTGAGGCCATAGAGCAATATGAGGTTTCAAACTTCTACGCAGTCCCGACGATTTATGTTCGTTTGCTGGCGTTGAAAAATCTAAGAGAAAGACTGAAATCGGTCCGGTACTGTTTTTCCGCAGCCAGCAGCATGGCAATGGAAGTGGTGCGTGAATGGCATAGCAGGACAGGCTTGAAAATACATGAATCTTACGGATTGACGGAAAGCGCCGCCATGGTGACCTATAATCACTACCACCATCATGTGGTGGGGTCCGTAGGTACACCTATAAACCTGGTGGAAGTACAGATACGGGATGAAAACGGGCGGCCGGTGGCCCGTGGAGAAAAGGGAGAGATCTGTATCAGAGGGGACAATATTTTCAAGGGATATTTGAACAACCCCGAAGAGACGGAATCCGCTTTTTTTGATGACAATTGGTTCCGATCGGGAGATGTCGGGATCTTTGATGATAAAGGCTATCTTTTTATCGTGGATCGCATAAAGGACATGATTATTACCGGCGGGGAGAATGTATACCCCAGGGAGGTGGAAGAGATTCTGTATACCTGGCCGGCCATTTGCGAATGCGCTGTGGTTGGGTTGGTCGACAGCGAGTATGGTGAGAGGGTGACGGCTTTTCTCGTGGCCCGCTGTGAATGTACGATCGATGCAACTGAATTGAAAGCTTTTCTGAAAAAACAACTGCCTGGGTTCAAGGTACCGAAACAATTCATTGTCGTGGATGAAATTCCCAAGAGCAGCGCCGGAAAGCTGTTGAAGCGGGAATTGCGAAAATTCGTTGCTC
>JBECKW010000103.1:0-35005 GCA_040235505.1 Desulfobacterales bacterium | reverse complement strand
CGGGGAATCCTTTTCTCCAACTAATTTGGAAAAGATGGGGGTTTGTTTCATGGGAATTATTATAGGCTGAAATTACGACAGGTTGTCAAGGAGCAACCGGCGAGTTTGTTTAACGCTTTTATTTGTTACAATATTCAAGCGGATCGTGTATAATCTTCGCATAATCACCTGCCGCTATCAATTCGCGCATCTGTACTGACCTGTATTCACCGGCAATAATTTCATGAGGCCGCCATGGAAGCGTACCTGAAACGACTCCCGGAAGTCGTCGACATTTTGAGGGGCATTAAGGAAATCATCATTTCCAATATCGTCCTGATCGGTCAGACGCCTTCCTTTACTTTCCGGGAAAAAAAACGGGCGCTTCTTTTCATGGAACGGCTGGCGGACGCCATGGTCGATGAGGTGACCACCGACGATTTCCAGAATCCCATCGGAATTATCCATGGAACCGACGAGACCAAACCGCCCATTTTCGTCGTGGCCCATCTGGATACGTTTTTCTGCCGGGATATCGTTCATAATTACGTGATCGGGGAAAACACCATTACCGGCGCCGGGATTCTCGATAACTCCCTGGGGGTCGGGGTGTTGACCTCCCTGCCCCAGATATTCAGGCAACTGGGAATGAGGTTCCGGTCGAACATCGTTCTGGCCGGTGTGGTTCAGTCCATCGGCAAGGGGAATCTGAGGGGAATCCGGCATCTTTTGAAAGTATGGGAAAAACCGATCCGGGGGGCGGTCTGTTTGGAAGGCGTCGAACTGGGGCGCCTCAACTATTACTCGGACGGGATGATCCGGGGAGAGATCGAATGCAACATCCCCAGGACCCGGGGGCTCATTCATAAATTCAAGCCCAACGCCATCCTGATTTTACACGACGTTATCAGCCAGATGCTCAAAATCCGCATTCCCCAGCGGCCCCGGACCCGCATCGTCATCGGCACCATCCGGGGCGGCGTGGATTACGGGAATATCGCCTATGACGCCAAGCTCGGATTTGAAATCCGCAGCGACTCCGATGAGATGGTCCGGGGGATCTATTCGGAAATCCAGGATCTGGTGACCAGCCTGGGACACGAAAACGAAGTTGCCCTGGGCCTGAAAACCATCAGCAATCTGAGTGCCGCCCGGATTCAATTCAACCACCCCCTCGTCAAGGCCACCGTAACGGTCATGGAAACCCTGGGGCTTTCCCCCATCAGCGAGCCCAGTGAATCCTCCCTCTCCATCTTCCTGGCCCACGGCATCCCCGCCGTCACCCTCGGCATCACCCACGGGTACAACTATTTCATGGAAGACGCCACCATGGAAATCGAGCCGATGTTCACCGGCATCGCCCAGGTCATCGGTACGCTGAAAGCCATCGACAGCGGAGTGTGCGACAATGAACAACAGCTGGCTTGAAACCAACACCTTCCACTACTCGGAATTCAGTAATCTGGGCCGTCTGGTGGAGCGGAAACGGGAACAGAACCTGAAAATATCCCTGTGCCTGCCGACCCTTAATGAGGAAAACACCATTGCCAAGGAAATTGTAATCATGAAATCGGAGCTCATGACACGCCATCCGCTCCTGGATGAAATCGTGGTCATCGACTCCGGCTCCACGGACAACACCCGCAGCATCGCCGCCGCCTACGGCGCCGATGTCTATGAAGCGGACCGGATACTGCCCCATCTTCCGCCGTACCGGGGAAAGGGGGAAAACCTCTGGAAGGCCCTCTATATCACCAAAGGGGATATCATCATCTATCTGGATGCAGACATCAAGAATATCCATCACCGGTTTGCCTACGGCCTCCTTGGCCCGCTCCTGCTGCACGATCAACTCAAATACATCAAGGCCTTCTACGACCGGCCCATAGCCATCGGCAAGGACGAAATACGGCCTACGGGCGGGGGCCGGGTCACCGAACTGGTCATCCGCCCCCTGTTTTCAATATTTTTTCCTGAACTTACTCAGATCATTCAGCCGCTTTCCGGTGAATATGCCGGTTACCGGGAAATCTTCGAAAAAATCCCCTTCCCCATCGGATATGGTGTTGAAACAAGTATCATTCTTGATATATATGAGCGTTGGGGATTGGATGTGATGGGCCAGGTAGATCTGGAACGGCGCATTCACCGCAACCAGGACACCAAGGCGTTGGGAAGAATGGCGTTCGTTATCATGAAGACCTTCCTGTCCCGCCTTGCGAAAAGTGGAAGGATCGATCTCAGGGCTGAAATGTTCAACAAAATGATTCAGTACCAGATGATCCGGGACCGGTACGAATCCAGCATCCTGGAAATGAAAGGCCTTGAGCGTCCCCCCATGGAAAGCATTCCGGAATATCGGGAAAAATTTAACCTAATATGAAGAGCGACTTTATAACGTATCGGTTTGGTCAAGCTCAAGACAGGCGAACCGGGATGTTTTGAAAATGGCTCGGAAGCAGAAGTTATGACCAACGAAACAAGCCGGGGAAATCGGCATGAATTGATCGACACGTTCAACCGCCGCCTCAGCTACCTGCGCATCTCCATAACGGACCACTGCAATCTGAACTGTATCTATTGCAGGCCCTTTCCAGGCGGATTGAAAGTATCCCACCAGGAAGTTCTGAGATACGAAGAGATTCTCAGGATCGTGCGGGTGGCCGCCGCACTCGGCATTTCAAAGGTCCGCGTTACCGGCGGAGAGCCCCTGGTTCGAAGCAATGTCTACGATTTCCTGAACCGGCTCACCCGGGTAGAAGGCATACGGGATGTATCGCTCACCACCAACGGGGTGCTTCTGGAGAAAAATCTCGAGAAGCTTCAATTCGCGGGGATCAAACGCCTCAATATCAGCCTCGACAGCCTCAAGCCCGAAAGAATTACTTCCATTACGGGACATAACGTATTTGACAGGATCTGGCGGGGTATTCTGAAAGCCCATCGCATGGGATTCGATCCCATCAAACTCAACATGGTGCCGATTCGGGGAATCAACGACGATGAACTGCTGGAATTCGCCCGGCTCTCGTTTTCCTACCCGTTCCATGTCCGGTTCATCGAATACATGCCCATCGGCGATACCGGCATCGGGTCGGACCGGCGCATCCTGGCTTCTGAAATCAAGGAAAGCATCGAGAAAGCTTTCGGCCCCCTCCATCCCGTGAGCCAATCCAGCGATGGAGGACCGGCCCAGCGCTACCATCTGGAAGGCGCCCTGGGCGAAATCGGGCTCATTCAACCCATCAGCCAGCATTTCTGCGCCACCTGCAACCGGCTTCGCCTGACGTCCCGCGGCAACCTCCGCTTGTGCCTGCTCTCCAACCTCCAGATAGATCTCAGGACTCCCATCCGAAACGGATGCAGCGATGAAGAATTGAAACAGATCATCCTGTCGGCGGCCCGTATCAAGCCCATGGAGCATAAATTCCGCGGCGGCTCCTCGGACTGCCTTAAGGATCAGATGTCGGCGATAGGAGGATAGGCGGCTGGGAAGCTGGGAAGCTGGGAAGCTGGGAAGCTGGGAAGCTGGGAAGCTGGGAAGCTGGGAAGCTGGGAAGCTGGGAAGCTGGGAAGCTGGGAAGCAAATACCCTCTGTAGTAGCTTGATACAAGAACAATTTTGATGTGTTCTAAAATAAATCGCTAAAGATTCAGAGCCAGAATAATAAAAGACTCACCTTTGGAAGGCTGATGTTGTGGGTGATTTATACGTTTTTCGCTGCCCGGTCGCCCAGCAGTTTGTTCTGCCTCCCAGCATCCTGGCATCCCAGCCTCCCAGCATTCCTGCGTCCGGCCCCGCCGGACTCAGGAATAAATAATATTGAACGGCAGCGGCGGGTTTCTCCGGATCCCGGGTTTCGGCAGAATGTGCTGGCTGCCGACGGTCAGCCAGTAAGGATCCGACTTGAGCTCCCGCAGCTTCCCGTCGTCCGGGAATCGGGCATGGTTGGTCCAGGAATAGGTGGTCTGGAAAATACAGACGGTCTCTTTCTTATTTTTATCCACCACGTATTTTCTTTGAAAAGACAGGGGCGTCAGCTTATGATCCTGGCATATCTGGGCGACTTCATCCCTTGCCAGGGAAATCAGGATCACTTTAGTCACCCCACGCTCGCTGATACGTATGAGTGCCCGGGATTCGCTGCTTCCGGCATAGACGGTGGAAATACAGGGAATGCGCTTCAGGTACTGGGCAGCGACAATCGCCGCGGTTCTTCTTCCGCCCGCCATCACCGGGAGGCTGTAATATTCGAAAAATTTCTTTTGAATATCCTCGGCGTATTTGTCCCCCTTTTCATACAGATCCTTGGAGATATATCGAAGGCTTTGTGCAAGATCCTCCGCCGCCTCGGCAATGGGCCAGTCGATCTTTACATGGTAATGGGTGAGACAATACCGGTTCCGGTTTTGCGAAAGCGGGTCCCGCTGGATCAACAGGGCATAGTCCACCGGGAGCAGCACCTTCAGGAAGTTTGAAAAATGGGCCGACTCCAGGCACTTCTGATTTCTGTCGAACTGATCGATGAGCGGAAGGTTTTTCGACCGAAGCAGATTGGTCTTGGTGGTTTTATTGACATCGAAAAACCGGATATATTTTTTATGGATTTCCGGGATGCTGTCCTCCAGAAAAATCAACAGAAAAGCATTCTGACTCTCGTACTCCGTCCCAGGAATCCTGGCGCGGGGTTTGAGTTCGCGTTTTTCAACAAATGGATAGGGGATATTTTTCTCCTGAAATTTCTTATAAGAATCGACAAGCGCATAATCGAGTAAAAACTGGTCAAGATCATCTCTCAGCAGTTCGTAATAAGATCGCCGCATCCGATCTTTTAAGCAGAGTTCCTCCCGTACCGACCAGAATGCCAATTCTCCCCCTTTCTTTACCAAAACAGGCTCAAATGGAATCAGATTGCAAAGGCAGTCAAAACCTGTTGTTTTTTATAGCATTATGAATAGATACCCGTCAATGAAATATGTTAAAAAAATGATACAATTGCGCCTTGACACCCCTTTTCTTTTGAATCATATTCAGCTGAAGGTTGAAGCTTGAAGGCTGACAGCTTCCAGAAAAGGGGAGACAAAATGTCCATTAAAAATATTCCGGATGTGCCGACACCGGATCTCGAGCTGCCGGAATTTGAAATAAAAGATGTCCCGTTCCAGTATGAGGGGGAGAGCGATTTCCCCATCCGGAAGGCAACGGTTGCGGACGTCAAGGGCATCCTGCAGCTTGTCAACGGTTTTGCGGGCGCAAACCTTATGCTTCCCCGGGGACCGAGGGACCTGTTTGAAAATATCCGTGACTTTGTGGTGGCAACGGAGCATGAATCGAAGGGGACGGAGGAAAGCCCCCTTATTATCGCTTGCGGCGGTCTCCATGTACTGTGGGAAGACATCGCGGAAGTCAGGTCCCTTGCCATTCATCCGGATTACCAGAACAAGGGCCTGGGCCGAAAACTTGTGGAGTTCATGAAAAAAGAAGCTGTCCAGCTCGGCATCAAACGCCTATACACCTTCACTTTGGCGGAAGAGTTTTTCAAGCAGCTCGGATTTCTTCTCAAGGAAAAGGAGGAACTTCCCGCTAAGCTCTGGGACGACTGCAGTCGCTGCCCAAAATATTTCAAATGCGACGAAGTAGGAATGACGTTGGTGCTGTAATGATGAAACGAGCTTTCAGCGGTCAGCGATCGACTTACTGCTCTTGCCGCCGTTTTTGGCTGAAGGCTGATAGCTGACCGCTAGCAGCTAACTGCTTCAGAAATGGAGAAAAATATGACACAGAAAACATGGGGCGGACGTTTCACCGAGGCAATGCAGACATCCGTGCAGGCTTTTACGGAATCCATTTCGTACGATCACCGCCTGTACCCCTATGACATTCAGGGCAGCATCGCCCATGCCCGCATGCTCGGCAAGACCGGCCTGCTCACCCCGGAAGAAGTCCAGGAGATCGTGGATGGATTAAAAGCCACCGAGCGGGACTTTCAGCAGGAGGAAGTGGTTCTGGACTCGGCCTGTGAAGACATCCACATGTTCATCGAACAGCTTCTCACCGAGAAAATCGGCCCTGTCGGGAAAAAACTCCACACGGCCCGAAGCCGGAACGATCAGGTGACAACGGATATGCGACTGTGGCTCAAGGATGTTGGACATAAACTTTCAGCCGCCCTTACAAAGCTTCAGGCAGCCCTGGTGAGAAAGGCCGAAAAAAACCGGGGGCTGATCATGCCGGGCTTCACCCACCTGCAGCATGCCCAGCCGGTGAGTGTGGCTTTCTATCTCCTGGCCTTTGTCGAAAAGTTCGCACGGGACGCGTCACGACTGGCCGACTGCCTTGCCAGGGCCGATGTCATGCCGCTGGGGGCCTGCGCCCTGGCCGGCACCACCCTGCCAACGGACCGGGAGCATACAGCCCGGACGCTGGGATTTTCCGAAGTCTCTCGAAACGCCATGGACTCGGTCAGCGACCGGGATTTTCTGATCGAATACGCCTTTGTCCTGTCGATGATCGCCACCCATATCAGCAATTTCTGCGAAGACATGGTCATCTGGGCCAGCGCCGAATATGCCTATATCCGCATCGACGACGGCTATTGCACCGGCTCCTCCATCATGCCCCAGAAAAAAAACCCGGATGTCCATGAACTGCTCCGGGGCAAAACTGCACGGGTTCATGCCGCCCTTTACGCACTCTTGACCCTGACCAAGGGACTTCCCCAGGCCTATAACCGGGATTTGCAGGAAGATAAGGAGCGCATCTTCGACGCCCACGATACGGTAAGCGCCTCAGTAGCCATCCTGAAGGAGGTGGTGGACCACACTCATTTCAACCAGGAGCGGCTCCTGGACTCGACCCGAAAGGGGTTCATGGAGGCCACTGCGCTCGCGGAATACCTGGTGGCCAAGGGTGTTTTTTTCCGGGACGCACATCACATCGTGGGGGAAATCGTTCGGATGGCGGAACAGGCGGGGAGACCCCTGGCCGAAGTACCGCTTTCCGATATGCAGACGGTAAGCCCCGAAATCGGTGCGGATGTCGAGTCGATACTTTCCTGCGAGAAAATCCTGGAGAAGGTTTCCAGCCAGGGCGGAACCGGGTTCAACGAAATCGAGAAGAATCTGGCATTCTGGAAAAACATCTTGAAATAGGGTTCAAGGATTCGAGGGGTCAAGGGGTCGAGTGAAAGACACGACTACGACGGCAAATACCCTTGAACCCTCGACCCCTCGAATCCTTGAACCCTGAACTAAAATTTATCCTTGACAAAAAACCGCCGTTCTGTAATTTGAACCAAAAATTTGAGAATCGCCAGATTGAAATAGACTGTGTATGATCATGAAATGCCAAGATACAAACATAAAAACTGATACCCGCATCCGCCGTCGCCGCGCCGAAAGAGGGTCCGGGTGTTTTGCGCGTTGGTAAAATTGCGAAACTGTTCGATTCAAAATGCACAAAACCCCGGCATATGCCGGGGTTTTTTTATGCCGTAAAAAAGGAAACTTTCATGGAACCGTCAAATGTAAAAAAGGTCGTCCTCGCATACAGCGGCGGACTCGACACATCGGTCATCGTTCATTGGCTGAAGCAGAATTACAACAACTGCGAGGTTATCTGCTTTACCGCGGACCTGGGCCAGGGGGAAGAACTCACGGGTCTCAAGGCAAAGGCTCTGGCTTCGGGCGCAAGCAAGCTGCATATCCGGGATCTGAGGGAGGAATTTCTGGTGGATTACGTGTTCCCCACCCTTCAGGCCGGGGCGGTCTACGAACGGGAATATCTTCTGGGGACCTCCTTTGCCCGGCCCCTCATTGCCAAGCACATGGTGGAGATCGCGGAGGCGGAAGGCGCTGATGCCGTCTGCCACGGCTGCACCGGCAAGGGAAACGACCAGGTCCGTTTCGAGATCAGTGTTATGGCCCTGAACCCCAAGCTGGTCACCATCGCCCCCTGGCGCGAGTGGAATATTCGAAGCCGGGAGGATGCCCTGACCTATGCCTATAAACACGCCATCCCGGTGGAGCATACAAAGAAGGACCTCTACAGTCGGGACCGGAACATCTTTCACCTCTCCCATGAGGGCGGAATTCTGGAAGATCCCTGGAACGAACCGGAAGGGTCCATGTTCCGGCTGTCGAGCAGCCCGGAAGCGGCTCCGGATAAAGCCGAATATGTGGAGATCGGGTTCGAGAAAGGGGCCCCCGTCAGCCTGAACGGCAAAGTGCTTTCGGCCCTTCAGCTCTTTGAGAAGCTCAACAAGATCGGCGGTACCCACGGTATCGGGCGGGTGGACATCGTGGAAAACCGCCTCGTGGGCATGAAAAGCCACGGAGTCTATGAAACCCCCGCCGGCACCATAATCCACAAGGCTCACCAGGCGTTGGAGAGCATCTGCTTGGACAAGCACACCATGCATTACAAGGACATCCTGGCCGTTAAATATGCGGAACTCGTATACAACGGCCTGTGGTTCACCCAACTCCGGGAGGCCCTGGATGCCTTTGTCCGGACCACCCAGCAGCAGATGACCGGCACCGTCCGGCTCAAGCTCTACAAGGGTAATGTGATCATAGCCGGCCGAAAAAGCCCTTACAGCCTGTACCGGGAGGACTACGCCTCCTTCGGCGAAGAGGACGTATACAACCAGAAGGACGCCCACGGGTTTATCCAGCTTTTCGGCCTGCCCTTGAAGGTGGAGGCCATGCTGTCCATGGAAGGCGGCGGGAAAAGCCGTTACAAGAGCCCGGATTACAGCAAAATCAAAAGAGATTAGGACCAGACAATGAATCAGCCAGCAAAAGCTCGATTGGTGCTATCGGACGGAAAGGTGTTCGAGGGGCGCTCCCTGGGAAAAACCGGCAGCACTGTCGGAGAGGTCGTCTTCAACACGGCCATGACCGGATACCAGGAGATCCTCACGGACCCGTCCTACTACTTTCAGATCGTCACCATGACCTATCCCCAGATCGGCAACTACGGGGTGAACCCCACCGATTTCGAGTCCCGCAAGATCTACGCATCGGGATTCGTGATCCGGGAATACAGCCCGGTGGTCAGCAACTGGCAGGCCGACCGGTCCCTGGACGAATACCTGAAACATTACGGCATCGTCGGTATCAGCGAAATCGATACCCGGGCCCTGACCCGGCACCTTCGGGACCACGGCGCCCAGATGGGGATGATTACCACCGAAGATGCCCCGGTGGAAGCGCTTCTGGCTCGTCTGCAGGACAGCCCCAAGCTGGTGGGTCGAAATATCGTCCAGGAGGTCAGTTCCGCGGAAGCCTTCGATTGGCCGCTGGAGCCTGCCCAGGATGACAACACAGATGCCGATAAAGATGCCGGCAAGGAGCTTCCTTATCGGGTGGCGGTGTATGACTTTGGCATTAAATTCTCCATCCTGAGAATTCTCCACGGCCTGGGCTGCCGGCTTCGGGTCTTTCCCGCCCACACGCCGGCCGAGGAAGTCCTTGCCTGGAAGCCGGACGGCATCTTCCTCTCCAACGGTCCCGGGGATCCGGAACCGGTGGAAAAAGCCGTGGCCGCGGTCCGTCAACTTCTGGGGAAAAAGCCGATCTTCGGCATCTGCCTGGGGATCCAGATCCTCGGGCTGGCCCTGGGCGGTAAAACCTCCAAGCTCAAGTTCGGGCATCACGGCGCCAACCACCCGGTGAAGCACCTGCCCACGGGCAAGGTGGAAATCACCAGCCAGAACCACGGGTTTGTAGTGGACATCGACTCGCTTCCCAAGGACGATATCAAGATCACCCATATCAACCTGAACGACGGGACGCTGGAAGGCTTCAAACATAAATCCCTTCGGGCCTTCGCGGTCCAGTACCATCCCGAGTCCGCCCCCGGCCCCCATGACAGCCACTATCTTTTCAAACAATTCATTGAGGATATGAAGTAATCGCCATGCCGAAACGAAACGATATTCAAAAAATTCTGGTCATCGGCTCAGGTCCCATCGTCATCGGTCAGGCCTGTGAGTTCGACTATTCAGGGACCCAGGCCTGCAACGCGCTTCGGGAAGAAGGCTATACGGTCATTCTGATCAACAGCAACCCGGCCACCATTATGACCGACCCCGAGTTTTCGGACCGGACGTACATTGAGCCCCTGAACGTGGAGGCCGTGGAAAAAATCATCGAACGGGAGCGCCCGGACGCCCTGCTGCCTACCCTGGGGGGACAAACCAGTTTGAACCTGGCCGTGGACCTTTCGAAAAAGGGGATCCTCGAGAAATACAAGGTGGAACTCATCGGCGCCAAACTCGACACCATCGAGGTGGCCGAGGACCGGGAGCTGTTTCGAAACGCCATGAAGGAAATCGGCATGAACGTCCCGGAGGGCGGATGCGTTCACACGCTGGAGGAGGCCGAAGTGCTCCAGGAACGCATCGGGTTTCCCCTGATCATCCGGCCGGCCTTCACTCTGGGCGGCATCGGCGGCTCTGTGGTGTACAACCGGGAAGAGTATGCCCAGGCGATCCAGTGGGGCCTTTCCGCCAGTCCGGTGACCGAGGTCCTCGTGGAGCAGTCGGTGCTCGGGTGGAAGGAGTACGAGCTTGAAATCATGCGCGACGGTGCGGACAACTTCGTGATCGTCTGCTCCATCGAGAACCTGGACCCCATGGGAATCCACACCGGCGATT
Organism: Desulfobacterales bacterium; assembly: GCA_040235505.1. Lineage (GTDB taxonomy): Bacteria > Desulfobacterota > Desulfobacteria > Desulfobacterales > JAFDDL01 > JBECKW01. The sequence goes on along the minus strand of JBECKW010000103.1, from coordinate 24,366 downwards.
CCGTCACGGTGGCCCCGGCCCAGACCCTCACCGACACCGAATACCAGGCCCTCCGGGATGCAGCCAAGAAAATCACCACCCGGGTGGGGGTGGAAACCGGCGGCGCCAATATCCAGTTCGCCGTCAATCCCGAAAACGGCGAGATGGTGGTGATCGAGATGAATCCCCGGGTATCTCGAAGCTCGGCCCTGGCCTCCAAAGCGACGGGGTTTCCCATCGCCAAAATCGCGGCGAAGCTTGCCGCCGGCTACCGGCTGGACGAAATCACCAACGACATCACCCGGCAGACGCCGGCCTGCTTCGAGCCCACCATCGACTATGTGGTGGTGAAAATCCCCCGGTGGGATTTCGAGAAATTCCCCGGAAACGACCGGCGCCTTACCTCCCAGATGAAATCCGTGGGCGAGGCCATGGGGATCGGCCGGACCTTCAAGGAAGCTCTCGGGAAAACCCTTCGAAGCCTGGAAAACGGCTGGTCCGGTTTCCATGCAAACGGCATGGCCGACTACCAGGAACTGACCCGTGAACAGCTTACCGACGATCTTCGGTTCGGCACCCCGGACCGGCTTCTGAAGCTTTGGAAGGCTTTCTCCATCGGAATGACCCCGGAGGAGCTTTTCGATATCACCAAGATCGACATGTGGTTTCTTCAGAACCTGCATCAGATATACGAGTTTGAAGTTCATATCCGGGACGCGTCCAAAACTCCGGAAGGGCTTACCCGGGACACGTTGCTCCGGGCCAAGAAACTCGGTTTTTCCGACAAGCACCTGGGGATTCTGACCGGCAGGTCCGAACTGGAAGTTCGGAAGCTGCGAAAAAGCTTCGGCATCGTTCCTTCTTACAAGATCGTGGACACCTGTGCCGCGGAATTCGAATCCTTCACGCCGTATTTCTACTCCACCTACGACGAGGAGAATGAATCGATTCCCTCGGACAAAAAGAAGGTGATCATCCTTGGCGGCGGCCCCAACCGGATCGGCCAGGGCATCGAGTTCGACTACTGCTGCGTCCATGGTATCCTGGCCCTGAAATCCCTCGGGATCGAAGCCATCATGATCAACTGCAATCCGGAGACCGTCAGTACCGACTACGATACGGCCGACAAACTCTACTTCGAACCCCTGACCTACGAAGACGTGCTCAATATTATCGAACTGGAGAAGCCCGAGGGGATCATCATCCAGTTCGGCGGGCAGCCCCCCCTGAAACTGGCTATCCCCCTGGAGCAATCCGGGGTGCCGGTCTGGGGCACCTCCCCGGACTCCATCGACCTGGCCGAGGACCGGGACCGGTTCGGCGCGCTTCTGAACTCCCTCGGAATTCCCGCGCCCCAGTTCGGAACCGCCCGGTCCATCGAAGAAGCCATGAAGGTGAGCGAGCGCATCGGCTACCCCCTCATGGTGCGGCCCTCCTATGTGCTGGGCGGCCGGGCCATGGAGATCGTCTACGACCAGAGCGGCCTGAAGCAGTACATGACTTCCGCGGTCACGGCCTCCGAAGACCACCCGGTACTGCTGGATCGGTTCCTTGAAAACGCCTTCGAATTCGACGTGGACGCCATCTGCGACGGAGAAAACACGGAAATCTGCGGCATTATGCAGCACATCGAAGAGGCCGGGGTTCATTCTGGAGACTCCATGGCGGTCATGCCCCCATACCTTCTGTCCATGAGCCAGCAGGAGGATCTGAAGGAATACACCCGGCAACTGGCAAAAGCCCTGAACGTCAAAGGTCTCATCAACATCCAGTATGCCATCATCTTCGACACCATCTATGTGCTGGAAGTAAATCCCCGGGCATCCAGGACCGTCCCCTTCGTTAGCAAGGTCACCGGCACCCCCTTCGCCAAGCTGGCCGTGGAGGTGATGAGCGGGAAGAGCCTGGCGGAGATTGGATATAAATTCAACGATCGGCTCCCCTACACTGCGGTGAAAGAGTCGGTGTTTCCCTTCGACCGCTTCGAAAAGGCCGATATTTTCCTGCGTCCGGAAATGCGCTCCACCGGCGAGGTCATGGGGATCAGCAACAATTTCGGCGCCTCGGTCTTCAAAGCCTTCCAGGCCACCAACGTGAGCATCCCCAAAAAGGGAACGGTGTTTATCAGTGTCAACGAGGGCGACCGGCGTCGGATGCTGCCCATCGCCCAGGAGTTCGACAAACTGGGCTGGAAAATCATCGCCACGCAGGGAAATGCGGAATTCATGAAGTCCCGGGGTCTGCCGGTCACACCGGTTCTCAAGATCAGTGAAGGACGGCCCAACATCGTGGACCATATCAAAAACAAAGAGATCGATCTCATCATTAAAACGCCCCTGGGCCAGCGATCGAGAACCGATGAATACACCATCGGCTGGGCGGCCATTAAAAGCCGGGTGGCCTTCATCACCACCCTGTCGGCGGCAGAGGCGATTCTGCGGGGACTTCGGACCTACGGAAGGAAACCGTTCGAGTACCGGTGCCTGCAGGAATATTACGGGAAATAGCTTTCAGCGATCAGCTGTCAAAATTCAGTTTAACTGCTCCCAACCGGTTTTTAGCTGAAGACTGACGGCTGATATCTGAAAGCACCCAATTGGAACTGCCTGCAAACAGTACCTTGATCTCTTTGTGGTTAACTTTGTGCCTCTGTGCATTTGTGCCTCTGTGCCTTTCCTTTGTGCCCCTCCTTCCCTTTTACAACTTTTTTGCATATAATTATCTCTGTTACGTATGCGTGCTGGGTGCGTTTAATTATTTAGAAACAGACAACACGCTCAACGCCCTTTGGACAGGAGGGGAAAAATGAAAAATTTCAAACAATTCGCCTTTATTTTAATTTTGACGCTTTTCTTGTCGTCATGCGCAACCACGTCTTTTAAAACAGCCGAAAAATACAATCTCGACAATCAGCTGGAACCGGTTTCGGAGATCCTGAAATACAACCTTATGGGCTGGGAAACGGTCGACAACCAGTCGTTCATCCTGCAGACCGCACCCTCACAATATTATCTGATCATCCTGACACACCCCGCCGACCAGTTGATGTTCACCGAGACCATCAGTATCACCCATACCGGTGATATGGTTAAACCAGGATATGATTCGGTTACCGTTTTCGCCCCCCCGCTCACTCAAAAGTATGTCATCTATAAAATATACAAACTGAAGGACCGGGAACAGATCGATACCATCCGAAAGCAGTTTGGCGGGAAATAGGCACTTCGGCAAAGCCGAACGCCGGAATGATTGGATGCTGGGAGGCTGGGAGGTGAGGAGTTGGGATGCTGGGCGGCAAACAGCCTTCCCATAAATGAATCATAAACGCGATATCGATAACATGCATGCTTTTCCGTGCATGTTGTTAGAAAGTCGTTAACTTTGTGCCTCTGTGCCTTTGCACTTTTGCGCTTTCCGGCTTTGCCGGATTTGTTGAAATTGATTGTAAAAGCTGCTCCTTCATTGGGCTTCGACTGGGCCCGGATGGTGGCATGATGCAGACGGAGAATGTGGCGGGATAAGCTGAGGCCGATGCGGCAGCCTTTTTCCCGGGTGGTATAAAACGGGATGAAGATTTTTTCCAGTGCCTCCTCCACAATGCCGATACCGTTGCCCTGAACGGTGATTGCGACCCTGCTTTTGACCATCCCATCCGAAATGTGCTAATGAAACCCGAGTAGTGGTTTTTGTTACGGCAGGGCAGTACCTCCCATTCGATTCGAGAGAACCCCCTTCCCTTTTTAAATCCAGCGGGTGAAATCCCTTTGAAAGGATATAAGTTGCATATTATCACAGACCCTTATTTCTATATGCTGGCCATCCCGGCGGTGCTGCTTTACGGCATGGCCAAGGGCGGCCTGGGACCGGCGGTGGGCGCCATCGTGGTGCCGGCCATGTCCATGGTTATCAATCCCGTTCAGGCGGCGGCTATCCTGCTGCCGATCCTCTGCGTGATGGATATTTTTGCAGTCTGGAACTTTCGAAAATCGTTCGATACCCATCACCTCAAGATTCTGATCCCCGCCGGCATTGTCGGCATCGTTATCGCCTCGCTTCTCATGGGGCACCTGTCCGAGGATGCCATCCGGCTGATCATCGGCGTCATCGCTGTTACCTTCTGCCTCAATTACTGGATCGGCGGCAAGTTCATGAAAAAGAAGAAGGGTGGCCGTCTCAGTGGATACCTGTGGGGAGCCGTGGCGGGATTTACCAGCACCGAGATACACGCGGGCGGTCCGCCGGTCAGCATCTATCTGCTGCCCCAGGAACTGGACCGGGTGGTTCTCATGGGGACCGTGGCCGTTTTTTTCGCGGTCATGAATTATCTCAAGCTCATCCCCTACACCATTATCGGCGCCATCGACGGCTCGAATCTGCTGACCTCGATCGTCCTCATACCCCTGGCGCCGGTCGGCGTCAAGCTGGGGTATATGATTCTGAACCGGGTTTCTCAGAAAGCTATTTACCGTTTTCTCTATATCGCGCTGTTTCTCTCGGGGTTGAAATTGCTTTATGATGGATTGATTTAGAAGGGTTCGAGGGCTCGAGGGTTCAAGGGTTCAAGTGAAAAGCGAAAGACGTTTTTCCTTCTTCTGCATTTATCCGAGGATATTTCGCCAACTCATTGGATATTAAAGGGCCGATAGAAACTGGCGTCTCATTAGACATTCGGATCTTTTACCCTCGACCCTTTGACCCCTCGAATCCTTGAACCCTTTTCTTCCTACACTCCCGCCGACTTAAAAGCATCCCCCACGATCGCCTGGGCTTCCGTCTTGATCTGCTCGAGATGCTCTTTCCCCTTAAAGCTTTCCGCGTAAATTTTGTAGATATCTTCGGTGCCCGAAGGCCGGGCAGCAAACCAGCCGTTTTCCGCTACGATCTTCAGCCCCCCGATGGCTGCACCGTTTCCGGGTGCATGGGTCAGACGGGCCTTGATCGGTTCTCCGCCCAGAGACTTGGCCGTAACGGTTTCGGGGGACAGCCCCAGCAGCGCCTCTTTCTGTTTCCCGTCTGCCGGTGCATCCATCCGCTCATATACCGGGCTGCCGAATCTGTCCGCCAGCTCCCGGTAGATTTCCCCCGGGTCCTTGCCGACCCTGGCCGTCATCTCGCAGGCCAGGAGCCCCATGATGATTCCATCCTTGTCCGTACACCAGACGCTGCCGTCGGTTTTCAGAAAGCTGGCGCCGGCACTCTCTTCTCCGCCGAATCCGTAGGAGCCGTCCAAAAGCCCCTCCACGAACCACTTAAAACCCACCGGCACTTCACAAAGCCTGCGCCTGAGGGATGCCGCCACCCGGTCGATCATGGCGCTGGAGACCAGGGTCTTTCCCACCGCTGCATCCTTGCGCCAACCGGGCCGGTTCTGAAACAGGTACCAGATGGACGCCGCCAGGAAATGGTTCGGGTTGAGAAGGCCCGCCGTCGGGGTCACGATGCCGTGACGATCCGTGTCCGTATCGTTTCCGAAAGCGACATCGAAGGTATCTTTCATGTCGATCAGACGTGCCATGGCAAAGGAGGAGGAACAATCCATCCGGATACGACCGTCCTTATCCAGGGGCATAAAGGCAAAGGTGGGATCCACCCGCCGGTTCACCACTTCGAGAGCAAGACCGTATCGTTCGGCAATCGGATCCCAGAAATCCACGGCTGATCCGCCCAGAGGATCTACGCCGATGCGAAGGCCGGAGCCTCCGATGGCCTTCATATCGAGAATATTGCCAAGATCAGCGACATAGGGTTCCACATAGTCATGGACATGGGTGGTGTCCGACTTGAGCGCCGCCGGGTAGGAGATTCGATGAACGCCACGCAGCTTGTTTTTCAGGATCTCGTTCGCCCTTGTCTCAATGGCCCGGGTGGTGTCCTCATCGGCCGGTCCTCCATGGGACGGATTGTATTTGAAACCGCCGTCTTCAGGCGGATTATGAGACGGTGTGATCACGATACCGTCTGCAAACCCTTCCTTCCGATCGCGGTTGTGGGAAAGAATCGCATGGGAGATCACCGGTGTCGGTGTATACCCAAGTCCCTCCTGAATCATCACCGTCACCTGGTTTGCAGCCAGCACCTCCAATGTGCTTGCAAATGCAGGCTCTGACAGCGCATGGGTATCCACTCCCAGAAACAGTGGGCCGGAAATCTTTTTAACGGCCCGATACTCGCAGATCGCCTGGGTAGTTGCCAGGATGTGATGTTCGTTAAACGTCGCTTTGAGGGCCGAGCCCCGATGACCGGACGTACCGAAAGAAACACGGTGGGCGGGTTCGTTGATATCGGGTTCGATGGTGTAGTAAGCTGAAACCAGCCTCGGAATATTTGCAAGCACATCATCGGGAGCGGGCTTTCCGGCAAGTTCATGTGTCACGAGAAAAATCCTCCATCTCTGGGAGTGCAGTGGTTAGAACTCATGTGTCAGTCGTTAGGGGAAAAAAGCAGATATTATCCGCAAAAAGTCACGCCGAAATGGATAAGGTCTTTTTCATCCTTTCCATCCTCCGTCACGCCTTGGGCGTGACGGAGGAGGACAGGCATCCCTCATCCTTCATCCTTTCGTTTCAACTGATCCGCCACCTTCCGGGTCGCCTTTTCGATCGCTGCCTCGTCTCCGAGATAGTAGCTTCGAATAGGCCTCAGATCATCGTCCAGTTCATAAACCAGTGGAATGCCTGTCGGAATGTTGCGGCCGGTGATATCCGTATCGGATATCCCGTCAAGAAACTTGACCAGTGCCCGGAGGCTGTTTCCATGGGCGGCGACAAGTACTCGCTTTCCGGCCGTCACTGCCGGGGCGATGGTTTCATGCCAGAAGGGAAGAAACCTCGCTACCGTATCCTTCAGGCACTCGGCGAGGGGAAGCACGTGGGCAGGAAGGTTCGAATACCTCGGATCATTGCCGGGAAACATGGGCGATTCAGGCGTAAGGCTTGGCGGCGGCACATCGTAGCTTCTTCGCCATAGCTGTACCTGGTCCACCCCGTACTTTTCGGCAGTCCGGGCCTTGTTGAGCCCCTGGAGCGCACCATAATGCCGTTCATTAAGACGCCAGCTGCGGTGGACCGGAATCCACATCAGATCCATCTGCTCAAGAACGATCCAGAGGGTTTTAATCGCCCGTTTCAGCAGGGAAGTGAATGCAACGTCGAACACGAACCCCTGTCCCGAAAGCAGCTTCCCGGCCGAAAGCGCCTCCTCGATCCCCCGTTCACTCAAGCCCACATCCACCCATCCGGTAAACAGATTCTCCTTATTCCAGACGCTTTCTCCATGACGCAGCAACACGACCTTTTTCACAACACCTCCTCCGAACCAATCGATCTCACCGCCCTTTCATCCTTTCCACCCTCCGGAGTCACGCCCGGGCGTGACGGAGGACGGGCAGCCTTCAGCACTCCGGGTCCGGCGTATTTGGGCCGAACTCCTTATGGAATTTTTTCCGATGGCGCCGGCAATACTCATTGAAGAAATCGGCCTCCGAACGCTGGCCGAATTCCTTCCGGATCGTCTCACAGATATCGCTGTCCATAAGCTTGATAGCCTTTTCATAGTGAATTGCCACGCCATGTTCGTTTTTAATCATCATGGGGCCCCCCTTTCCCCGGCCGGCGATTTGCCGGACGAGCCTTTTTTATGTTGGGAAACGAATCATCGCGGCCGGTGAAGCGCATCGCATATAAAAGACATGAAACCGAAAAAACAGCATCGTTTTCTTTATATTTACCGCAAACACCCGAAACGGTTCAAGCCAAAACCGATCCGTCTCATCTTAACCGCCCGTAAAAACAAATCTTTCATTTGACATCCATAAAGGGGTTTCATATGCTCCCTTTCCGAAGTTTTTCCGGGGAATGCAGACGCACCAACGACCGGCGGCTGGATATCCCCTTTAATTTTAATCTGTTTTTAATCTGCGAAAATCTGCGTACCCCTCAAGGGGGTATTAAACAGAAGAATCTGCGGATCAGTCGTATGAATCGATATTAAATGATCGACACTTTAATTCATTCCTCCGCAACGACCTTCCTGTCGATGCTGAAAATATTTCTGGTCATGCTCACAGCCGGCCTTCTCGTGCGAAAACGGGTATTAACCCCGGAACATATCAAGGGACTGACGGCGGCCACGGTGGACGTGTTTCTGCCCTCTCTGACGTTCTACAGCATCCTGATAAATCTAAAACCGGGCGAGTTCGACATCTGGTGGATTCTTCCCCTCTCCGCCGGGGTGATGATGCTGAGCGGCACCGGCTTGGCGGCACTTTTTTTCAGCCGGGAGCTTCCGGAAAAACGGAATATGCTGCCTCTATGCGGCATCCATAACGCCGCCTACATGGTACTGCCGCTGGGAGCCCTCCTTTTCCCGAAGCAATTCGATAAGTTTTCTCTCTATGTGTTGCTGTTTCTGACCGGGCAGACCCCCATCGTCTGGAGCATCGGCAAGTACATGACCACCGCCTCGCCGGATGAACGGTTTAAGTGGAAGGATATACAGGCTCCGCCCCTGCTGGCCGCTCTGCTTGCTCTGGTGTTGGTATTTTCAGGGCTTCGGGATCTCTTGATTCCCCAAAACCATGTGATGACGAATTCCGTTGTGGGAAGTGTCATCGACGTGTTTCTGGCTGCAATCAAACTCCTGGGGGATGCCACCATTCCCCTCGCGCTTTTTATTCTCGGGGGAGTGTTGGGCGGCATCCGGATCCGGCTGGACAATATCAAGTGGGATATGGTCCGGGTGATCCTGGTAAAATTTCTTCTGCTTCCTGTGATGACTTTCCTGGTCCTGACTTTGACGGGGCTCGCAAAGCACTACCCGTTATTGGCCACCTTTTTCATCATTCAAAGCAGCTCCCCGCCAGCTATTGTCATCATTCTTCAGGTAAATCGATACGGTGGGGATGAGCAGAAGCTGGGCAGCATGCTGCTTGTCACCTATCTTGCGTGCCTGATCTTCCTGCCTTTCTGGCTGGCTCTGTGGAGTGGCCTGACGATGTAAGCCGACTTTGGCGGCGCTGGAAGGCTCGGAGGCTGGAATGTTTAAAGCCAAACGGCTTGACAACTGGGCGGTTTGTCTGCTGGTTTTTAGAATTTTTCCTATGTCTTTCTCTGTGTTCTCTGTGCTCTCTGTGGTAGACTGCTTTTAAGAGTACTTTTCGATTTGTGGCGACGACATATTGTATAATACCTTTAGTGTACCCTTTTTTGACCACCCAAGCCAATAAGGAGTCTGTATGTCTCAGCATAGTTTTTTGACCGGTCTCTACGGTGGGAAATTCGACAACGCCCTTTTTTCCGGCTTTCGGGAACTGAAGCCTTCTTCGAAAACCGTCGATACGGTTCATGCCTTTGAAAGCCTCTCGAAAAAATATCCGTCTGCGTCTCTTGAAAAAGCCAGTACACTCTCTGAAGAAATTTTGAGCGAATTGAAGAAAATCGGATTTTTCGGCATCAGCATTCCGGAGGAATACGGCGGCATGGGACTAAGTCTTCGGGAATACCTGCTGATCCTCGAAACGGTGGCCGCCCGTAATATTGTCCTGGGATTTACGGCAACGGCGCACCTTTCCATCGGTGTCAAGGGCATCGTCCTTTTCGGCACCGATGCACAGAAAAATAAATACCTGCCCCAAGCCGCATCGGGCGATATGATCTTTTCATACGCCCTCACCGAACCGGCCACGGGATCCGATGCCGCACATATCCAAACCCGGGCCGAGTTGTCTCCGGACGGCGCTTACTACGTTTTAAACGGTACCAAAACCTATATTACCAATGCCAACTATGCCGGTGGCATGACGGTGTTTGCCCAGTTAGATCCGGAAAAGCCGGGGAACATGGGGGCCTTTATTGTCGAAACCGCCTGGGAGGGGGTGGAAGTCGGCCGGGAAATGCCCAAAATGGGTCTGAAGGCCAGCTCCACCGCCATGGTAAAGTTTAAGAATGTCCGGGTGCCGGTGGAAAATCTTCTGGGCGCTCCCGGGGATGGGTTTAAGATCGCCATGACCATTCTCAATTACGGCCGCATGGCGCTGGGGGCTGCATCGGTGGGGATTATGAAGCAGTCTCTTGCAGATATGAAACACCGTGCGGAAACCCGGAAACAGTTCGGAAGCCCCTTGAAAGGCTTTGAACTTATTCAGGAAAAACTGGTCCGGACAAAAGTGAACGAATTTATTGCGTCGGCCATGACCAGTTTTACGGCAACCCAGCTCGAAAGCGCTCCGCTCATGTCCGCCGCCCTCGAAAGCTCCCACTGCAAACTCTTCGGCACCACCCGGGCCTGGCGGACGCTCTATGACGCCATGCAGACAGCCGGGGGGGCCGGCTACCTGGCCACGCACCCCTATGAACAGCGAATGCGCGATTTTCGGGTCACCACCATTTTCGAAGGAACCACGGAAATTCACTCCATGTATCCGGCCCTTTCGCTGCTCAGGGCCATCGGCAAAAAGATGCAAAAGGACGGCCTTGGGAAACTTCACCAGTTCTTTTACCTGAAAAAAAAAGCGCTGGGGGCGCTCTTTGCACTGCATTCCTGGAGTATACCGGTTCGTGACCGACGCATGAAACGAGCGTTTCGTTTTATGAAGGCCACGGACCGCCGAATCCGATTCCTGCTCCATGCCGGACTTCTGATCCATGGAAAAAAAATCTCACAAAAACAATTCTTCCTGAGAAAAATCACGTTCCTCAGTCTCTATCTGTATGGAACCGCATCCGCCATGGCGGTGATGAATGCGCGGCTGGCTCGCCGGGAAGACATTTCCACGGAACTCCTCCTGCTCTCGTGCTTCCTCGAGGAAGCGCGGCAGTTTAAAAAACAGAGCGGATTCTTTTTATTGAAGCGAAAGGAGCGCCTGACCCGACGCATTTCAGATCGGATATTCGTATAAAACTCTTTTTGGTTCTACCCTTTCCTTTTGCCAGATAACGCCAGTTCAAACATTTCAATCAATCGACCCTGCTCGACAATATCTTCCATATCCTCGATGGCTATTTCATAGTTTGCCATTACCGCCGCCATCCTGTCCAGAAACGGATCCTCTCCTTCAAATGCCTTCCGCCCTTTTGCCAGTAAAAGTGCTCCCTTTTGAAAGTGCTTGCGGATCTCGACAAGCATCTCTTTTCGTTTTTCCTGCCGCCGGCGCTCGCTTACAATCAGGGGTAGCAGCCGCTGAACCGAATACTCCACCAATGCGTCTCTTGGCGTATTATGGTTTTTAGATACCTCCTCCAGACAGCACAGAGAACGCCGGCTGATAACAAATGTCTTCTGGACCCGATTCTCCCTGGAAAGCTTTATCTCGTGGACTTCTTTTGCGATGGAGGTGAGGGACTCCATATCCTCGGCAAGATGATCAAAAAGCGATTTTTGTTTGATCCCCAGATGCCGGGCCACAATACTGATGGCATCGATGCATGTCGATGACAATTTAAAGGTAGCCCGAACCGACTGGTGTCCCCGAAGATCGGCTGAGCAGGCCCCGGGGAGATTCATCTTGACAATCCATTCTTTTTTATTGGCAGCGCACATATCATCCCGGGGAATCAGATCTGAATGGCATACTTCTTAATCTTATAATGAATGGCCCTTCGGCTGATTCCCAGGAGTTCCGCGGCATCTTTCTGGACACCGCCGGCCTCCTCAAGGGCACGAACAATGGCATTTCGTTCGTTTTCCTCCAGTGAAAACGCCTGGGGAGCATCGGCATCCGCTTCTGGCAGCGAAACCGATTCGGAAGAAAGCCCCGCGAGCTTCAAATCATCAATGATCAGATTCCCGCCCAGGCTGAACAGAACCGCGGCCTCCAGTGCGTTTTTCATTTCACGCACATTCCCGGGCCATGGATAATGCTTGAGCCATTCAATGGTTTCGGGAGGAACTTCTATAAGCGGTTTGTTATGACGCTTGCAGAACTTCCGAACAAATTGGTCGGCCAGATATGGGATGTCCTCCACCCTTTCCTTCAGCGCCGGGATTTCGAGAGTCACAACACGAAGCCTGAAGTAGAGGTCTTCCCGGAATCGTCCGGATACCATTTCCGCCTTCAGATTCGAATTCGTCGCGGCGATGATCCGGCAGTCCACCGGAATTTCCTGAAGATCTCCGACCTTCCGGATCTTTCGTTCTTCGAGAAATCGCAGAAGCCGCACCTGCATTTCCGGGGAAATATTGCCGATCTCGTCCAGAAAAAGGGTTCCTCCGTCAGCGGATTCAATCAGCCCCTTTCTATCCCGAATGGCATTGGTGAATGCTCCTTTGACATGTCCGAAAAGCTCGCTTTCGAGAAGATTGGGCGGCGTGGCGCCGCAATCCACCACCACCAGTGGCCGCTGGCGTCGGGAACTCGTGTTGTGCACCAGACGGGCAATTCGCTCCTTCCCGACACCGCTCTGGCCGGTAATCAAGACATTCACATCCGATGCCGCCACTTTTTCGATCCGCTCGTAAATCATTTTCATTTTTGTGCTTTTGGTTTCGAATTCCGTCTCCATTGTGATGGATTCGGACTCAAACTCGGACTCGTGCTCGGTTTCGGCCGGCTTTTCGATGGAGTGGCTGCTCATCATCCGGGATACCCGTTGCACAAGCTCACGACCGTCAAATGGTTTCTCCAGATAATCATTGGCACCCGATTTGACCGCTGAAACAGCACTGGGAATTGTGCCGTGCGCCGTCAGGAAAATGACGGGGAGCTCCGGATAGATGGCTTTCGCTTCCTTGAAAAGCGTCAAGCCGTCCTTGTGAGGCATCTTGACGTCTGAAATCATCAGGTCAACCCGTTGTTTATTTAAAAACTGCATGGCTTCCGCGGCACTTTCGGCTTTTAACACACCGAAACCCGATGAGGACAATCGTGCACCAAGCACTTCCAACACATTTAAATCATCGTCGACGATAAGAATCGTTTTTTCCAATTTATTATCTTCCATTATATTACTCATTGGGGCGATATTCCCTGTTTTTTTTCTTGAATCTCCTGATCGATGCTTTCGAACGTTTTAATTTGACTTCTGAGTTTTACCAGTTCTTCTTCCATCGCTTTTGTGGCATCCTCTTTTGCCTTTATGGTATCCTGCATCTTCTTCATGGACTCCTGCATCGCTTTCATCGATCCAGTCTGTTTCTCTAAAGCCTCTATCTTCTTTTGCTGGCTGGAAATTTCACTTTCCAGATCGCTAATTTCTTTTTCGTAATTCAAAATGCGCATCAACGACCCTCCTTCCGCCGACACGGTCCCACTCTGATCCTCTTCCGGATGACCGGATAACACTCCCGGAAACAGTGCAATAAGCATGCGGGGGTCTTCCTCTTCGAAGGAAGCAGGTGCCATCTGTCGCCAACGCTCAAGAATTTTGACGGCATCAAGATATTCCTGCTTGTTTTTCGCCAGCATGAACCGAGTGCAGGCAAGACCATACAGTGCCTGGCGCATCACAACCGTGCTTCCGGATTGTTGAAGGCTTTGAAAAACGGTTTCTGCATCCTTGTAGCTGCCTTCAAAAAAAAGTCGATTCCCTTCATCAACCTGTGCCTGAAGTCTTTGGGAAGCCCTCTCCTCCCCCATTGTCAAATACTTTGCCGGGTGTAACCCGCAGCCGGTCAATAAAAAAACGCCGGCGGAAATCAGGCCCCACATTCGTCTTTTAGATATCAGATACAACACTGCCTCCTCTAATAGAGCCTATACCGCAACCGGAAGAATTACGCCGAAGGTACTGCCCTTTCCCATTTCGCTTTTGACCCATAGCCAGCCTTTGTGAACCTCAATAATGTGCTTTGAAATACTAAGTCCCAACCCAACACCGTCCATATGCTTTCGAACCGACCGTCCTCGATAGTATTTATTGAAGATCAGCGACTGCTCATCTTCCGGAATACCGGGCCCGTTGTCCGAAACGTAGAACGCCAGGCGTTTCTTCCCTTTTCTCGTGGCCTGGACGGTTATTTTTGTTTCCGGCTCCGAGAATTTGATGGCATTCCCGATAAGATTCATAAACACCTGGTGCAAATGATCGGGATCGCCCATAATTTCCGGCAGATCTTCGGGGATATCCGTTACAATATCAATTCGTTTATTTTCGGCCACGTGACGCATGCGCTGAATGCAATCCGCCATGAAGTGAACCGTATCTACCGGCCGCGGTGCTATTTTCACAACCCCGGACTGCAATCGGGAAAGCTGCATGAGATGTTTCAGCAGGTCATTGATTCTACCGATCTCCGACCCGGCAATAGTTAAGAATTTGCGCTGCTGGGCATTGATCGGCCCCATCACCTCTTCTGTTATCATATTGACCGATTCACGAATGGATGTCAGGGGTGTTCGTATTTCATGGCTCAGCATTGAAATAAAATCCGATCGCGTCTGCTCCTCTTCCATAAGCTGGGCCGCCATTTCATTGAAAGCGGAGGCAAGATCTCCAAATTCATCCGCTGAACGGACCCTGATCGGCTCCCCCGTCCGGACTTTCGAAATGGAGCGAATACCGCTACGAAGCTCCCTCAGGGGCCGGATAATGGAATATGCCAGGACGATCGCAAGCACCACCCCCACCAGACAAGAAACAAAGATCCCCAGAAATACATTCCGGCCAAAGGCCTGACGCTGCTTCGTCAACTGGCCTGTCGCGGCAATGATTTCCTGCTCATTTTCAGCCGACCCATCAGAAATTTTATGAATCCAATCATCAATCACGGACTCCGGAATCCAGCCGGTGAATTTATTCTCATTCTTCTGTACGCTTTCCTCCGGCATTTCAATCCGGCTGAATTCCCCCTGAAGATCCTTCCACGGTCCGGCAATGACGTACCCGTTTTTCTCTAAGCTCAAAATTGCTTTCAGGCTGTTCTCATATCCATCGGCAGCAGACAGGAAAAGTTCCTTGTACTCATCTTTTTCCAGGATAGTGTACTTTTTCTCATACTCTTCCATGCTGAGCAAATCCTCGACCATTTTTTTGGCCTCGGATTCAATTTCAAGATTCTTGTTGACGATACGTTCCGGGATCTTGACAATCTGTTTTACATTTACGTAAAGAACCACCATGGTGAGGCTGAAAATAATGACCGAGATTGAGAACCATGCGATCAGTTTCCTTTTGATGCTATTTCGAATAAACATTTTCATTTAATCAATCTGAATGGCCGTTGCATCTCTTTTCACGCGGATTTCCGCTCCCGGTCCGACATTTAAAATCCGCAGGGCACTGTCACCATTAATGGATATTTCCAGGCGATCCGTACTCCCGAAAACGGCCAGGGGTGTTCCCATGCCAACCGAGGCGTATGTGTCCGAAACTCCATGAATTGTCCTGGCGCCAACCCGTATCGCCAAATCAGATGATCCTGCTTGACTGCAAATCCTGGCTATGTCCTGAAAATGAATGTTTGTAATCAGATTCCCAAAACGATCCGACGAGATTACCGCCCCCAGAATCTCGTGGGTATCCGTGAAAATGGGTTTCGGCAGATGAAGCCGAACCAGTTTTTCACAATCAACAGCCGGGCCCAGTATTCCTATATCTAATCCCTTGGAAATATGCGCCGCCACCGGCGCAAATATATCCCGACCATGAAAAGTCGAGCTCGATGGCGAAAGAAAGTATCGGTCGTTTTCAACCGAAACGATGCGCTTCGCGGAGTTCTTCGAGAGCACCGCCGTCAGGACACCGTTATCCGGTGCGAGAAAGCACTGCCCATTCATTTCAACCGCCACAATCCCCCGGCCGCTCCCTACTCCCGGATCCACCACCACGACATGTACGGTGCCGGGAGGGAAATATTCATACGCCGTTTCAAGTACATACGCTGCCCGAACGACATCCTGGGGGGCAACGCCATGAGACACATCAACAATCGTGGCCTCAGGATTCACCGACAGGATCACCCCTTTGACAATGCCGACATAGGCATCTTCAAGGCCGAAATCAGTCAAGAGCGAGATTATTGTCATAGTAAAGCAACCAACTGTCCGGGAACAAACGCAATCCGATAACATCACAAAAAACAATCCATACAATCCATTATCTTGAATGCGTTCCACACGAATATCGCCCTGTACATCGGTTTTCCATACGGTATCTTTTCAATATTTCGGACGTACGCTAGGACAGTAACAACTCAATGAATCAGAACAGGGGCGATAGGCAAGATCCCGGATTCTAAATTAATGTGGAAATAACAGAGGTTCGCCCGATAGTCAACTGGTTTGCCTGGAGGATCCGGGGGATAACGGTCAAATCGATCCCATCCATATCGGAATCGATATGATTGCCATCTCTGAGCAAAAAATCACCGTGTACACCTCCTAAATCGCTTTTCATGATGAGTGGATGCGCAATATTTTGTACCCGTGTGGGAAAAAATTGCTCATCTTGTGCTATATCCATCTGCGGTCCAGTCTTATTTTCTTTAATTTCAGCCGGATAACTTTATGGCACATATTTTGCTCAAATACCCGTAAGTCTGTTCAGTCTATAAAACGATAGGAAGTAGTTATGAAGCAAAGTCCGACAGTAAAAGGCGTCATGCATATCGCCATGAAGATTTTTTTTATTCTTTTCCTTTTTCAACCTGCTTTATCCTCGGCAGCGGAAGTTACATTGGCCTGGGACGCCAATACGGAATCAAATATTGCCGGATATAAACTGTACTATGACAGCGATTCAGACACAGAGATGTACCAGGGAACCGACGCGAATGAAGGAGACTCTCCCATTGTCATTTATCTGAAAGATCTGGCCGACCCCACTTCGCCGACTTTTACAGTGACAGGACTTACAACCGGTCAATATTATTATTTTTCCCTTACCGCCTTCAATACGGACGGGGAGGAGAGCGATTTTTCAGATGAAGTAGGCATCCAGCTTACTGCACCAGACATCTCGAATTCATATAAAAATGCAACTTCACCGACGGCTTCAGATTCATCACAGACTTCGGGCACAACCAGTAGCGGCAAATCCGGAGTGGGTTGCTTTATTACAACCGCCACGGCAAATAACGACACGGACTTTCCGATGACCGCCGCCGGCGTTTTCCTTCTGTTCGCCGCCGCTGCTGCAGTATGTTGCAGGCGGAGTTCCGCCACTGTTTTTCGCTCTGGAAACAGCGCAACAACGATAGAAAAGCGGGGACGAGGATAAGCATCCGGTCGGTTCAACCATTAAAACATCTTCTGCTGAACGCATAACCCCAAATGCCGATAAGCTCCCTCGGTTGCCTTCCTGCCCGAAGAGGTCCTGGTAATCAATCCGATTTTCAGCAGAAACGGTTCCACCACATCCACCAGGGTATCGGTTTCTTCCTGGAGGGTCGCGGCGATGGCCTCGATTCCCACCGGTCCCCCATGGTAATATTCGATGATGGTGGTCAGATATCGACGATCCAAAGGGGTTAGTCCTCTCTCGTCAACACCCTCCAACGTCAGCGCCGACGTGACGATTTCCGGTGTAATACGACCGTCCCCCCGAACCTGGGCATAATCGCGCACCCGTTTCAGCAGCCGGTTGACAATCCTGGGGGTTCCTCTCGAACGCTGGGCAAGGGTCAGGGCGCTTGCCTCATCGATGGCGATTTCTAAAAGTGCCGCTGATCGTCGGGTAATTTTCACCAGATCCGCATCGCTGTAAAAATCAAGACTTCTGAAAAGACCGAACCGATCCCTCAAGGGGGCCGACAGCAGACCTACCCGGGTTGTGGCCCCCACCAGCGTGAAGCGCTTGAGTCGATATCGGTGACTCCGGGCATGCACGCCCTTGTCGAATACAAAATCTACGGCGAAATCCTCCATGGCGGGATATAAAAACTCTTCCACTGCCTTTGGGGTTCGATGGATTTCATCTACAAAAAGAACATCGTCTTCCTCCAGATGGGTCAAAATACCGATAAGATCACCGCCTTTCTCAAGGGCCGGGCCGGAGGTCACCGTGAGCCGCCCGTCCATTTCATTGGCAATGATGTGGGCGAGGGTGGTTTTGCCAAGACCGGGAGGGCCATGAAACAGGACATGATCCAATGGTTCCTGCCGTTTTTGGGCCGCCTCGATGGCGATCTTCAGTGTTTCCACGACGGCATCCTGGCCGATATAATCGACAAGCCGCTCCGGCCTCAGGGACAGAATCTCCGGCTCCTGGTCAATCGGCAGGCACTCTCCTGATACCATGTTCATGGTTTCGGAACGGGTCAAAAAATCCTCGGTCATGCAGACTCCTTACCTCTGTATACTTCATCAAACAGCTCTTCGGGGGTTGAAATGCCCGGATTCCGTTTGAAAGCATCTTCGATCATTTTTCTGGCGGCACTTCTTCGATGCCCCAATTGATCCACCAGAACCGACAACACCGGTTCCGATACCTCAGAGGAATGCTGTACTGTCCTGGCACGGCCAGGGAAAACACCAGCCACTGCGAATCTGTCCATTTTTCCTTCAAGGGTTGCGATCATTTTCTGGGCGGTACGCTGCCCGATTCCCTTGAGCTGCTTGAGTTTTGAGACATCCTTGCTTTCAATGGCGACGGCGATTTCGGGAACAGGCAGGTTAAATGCCTTGAGTGCCTTCAGCGGCCCGATATCCTCCACGGAGATAAAGTACTGAAAAAATTCTTTTTCGATTTCAAGATTGAATCCAATCAGAACCGGTTTCGGCTGCCGTTCGGTTTGATGGTAATAAATATAGAAGGATAGTTCCTCATCTGTTTCCTTCCCCTCCAGGGTTTCCATCACCACGGCCGGAAGAAAAATCTCATAACCGACATGCCCCGCCAGAAGCAGCACCCGGTCTTCCTCTTTTTTTAGCAATCTGCCTTTCAGATAGCCGATCATCTGCTATGCCTATCCGTCTAAACATCGATATGGTTTGTCGGCCGATATGTATCACAATCGTTTGCCGTCAACAACCGATATACCCTTTAATAAAAATTGAACGTCCAACGTCCAACATCCAATGTCCAACATCCAATGAAAGGATGACGGTCTTTTTAAAAATGCACAAATGAACCTCTCTCCATTTTGGGGCCATATTTGCTGCCATTGGAGCGTAAGTCATAAAAAAAACGAAACAAACTCCTCATTGAACGTTGGATGTTGGATGTTGGACGTTGGCCGTTTGTCTGTTCCCAACGAGCGCCTCGAACCGGAACAATCCGATCAACGCTAACGCGAGGGCATCGGATACATGGAGCGGTCTGAGGGGGGTTTTAAGGTTCAAATGACGCCGGACAGCCGTTTCCACCTGAACCTTCGTTGCATTACCGTTACCGGTGAGCACCTGCTTTGCCTCCCGAACCTGCACCTCCACGGCAGGAACCCCTGCCTGGGCGCCGGCCAGTAGCACAACCCCCGCCACCTTCCCCAGGGAAATCCCGGATTTCGGATACTTGCCCAGAGAAAAAATATCCTCCACCAGCAAAAGATCGGGCGCTTCCTGCTTCAGCACCCTTTGAATTTTTTCATGAATTATTTCAAGTCGATATGCTTGAGAATCGGTTTTCAGCGTACGGATCGTGCCATGGGCAAATCCCGCCACGGCGTGTGGGCCGCCCCAGACAATACCGATACCGGTTTCAGCCAACCCCGGATCTATCCCGATGGTTTTAATCATTTGCTGCGTGTTGAAATTGGCTCATCGATTAAAACGTCTTCAGTTTATCCCGGGCGATTTTAGCCTCGTTGGAGGTTGGATACTTGTTGATCACTTCCTGTAAAAAAAAGCGGGCGTTGGTCTGATCCTTCAGGTTGAAGAAGGAAAGCCCCTGCTTGAGAAGGGACGCAGGCACCTTGTTGCCGTCCGGATAATTCTCGATAACCTTCTGATATTCCATGATCGCCTCAGCATAGGATTTTTCACGATAATAAATCTCTCCGATCCAGAACTGGGCATTATCCGCATTGTCGGATTTCGGGTATCTGGAAATCAGCTCTTTGAACTTCTGCCGGGCGATCTCGTACTGGCCGCTGTCCAGGGCCTGCTTACCGCTCGCATAAAGTTCGGCATCTGAATAAACATAATCCTTTGAAGGTTGCCCGGATGTCGCTGCAGTACCGGCTGTACTCGTTTGGCTGGGAGGGGTGACTTCGAAATCAAGATATTGCTCGACTGCTGCAATTCGATCTTTATTGCTCCGTGCGATTTCATCCACGCGATTGAGCTTCCCGGTGATCTCCTGTTCCGAATCGCTCATGGAGTGATCGTCGCTTTGGACCGAATGTTCCGCCTCCTCCACCCTTCCCGTAAGGTTCTGAATGTTCGTCCGAAGCTCGTCCACGGTGGCATGAAGCTGAGCGGATGTTTTCATCAACTGGTCATTGATGTCCAGTTGTTCCTGAAGCCGGCTCTCGGAGGTCATCAGTTGTTTTTCCATCGTGCTGTTCTGGCGTTCAATCCGGGAGAGCCTGTTTTCGAATTCCCCGGACCCTGTCGCACACCCGCATAAGCAGGTTGCGCATACCAAACCGACAATTGCTTTTCGCTTCATGGAGACAACCACCCCCTATCGCCCCGGTATGAAATATCCGGACTCAGGTTAGCTGCTGGAAACCGCCCCCCCAATTTTGGAAAGGGCGGCTTCCGATTCATAAAATCCAGCTTACTTTAATACAAAATGGTCGTGTCTGTTTTTGGCGTATGCACTTTCCGTTTTTCCGGTATCCACGGGTCGTTCCTCACCATAGCTGACAGTCGCCAGACGGGAAGGAGAAATCCCCAGATTCACCAGAAACGTTTTGGCGCTTTCCGCCCGCCGGTCACCCAGTGCAAGGTTGTATTCGTTGCTGCCCCGTTCATCGCAGTTGCCTTCGATTACTACACGGGCGTCCGGGTTGTCTTGAAGCCACTGAGCTTTTTTCTGAAGCAGGGCCTGGGCATCGGAGGTGAGCACGGCGCTGTCATATTCGAAGTACACGTCGTCGTTTTCAAATGCCTCTTTGGCCATTTGCACCTTCCGCTGCTCCTCTTCCTTCAGGGCCTCTTCCTTAAGCCGCTTTTCTTCGGCCAATTGTCGCTGTTTTTCCTGCTCAGCGCGCTGGGCGGCTTCCGTGTCCTGGCTGGTTGTCATCGTCTCTTCCGGCTGAACCTTTTTTGTTCCACAGGCCGCCGTCAACAAAAGACCAGGTACAATCAATAACAGAGCAAATCCGATTAACATCCCTTTGCGCATCATTACCTCCTCTTTACTCATCTTTTTTTAGGGTCTAATTGCTTGATAAATTGGGAGACCATCGTGGAGTCGTCTGCTCACCCGGAAAAGTCAGAAGCCGTCGCTGATCCGTACCATAAGCAGTCATCACGTAAATTCTCGACGATCCCTCACGGGTTGAACTGAAAGCGATCAGGCTGCCGTCCGGGGACCATGAAGGGGATTCGTTATCCCCGCTATCATAGGTTAGTTGAACATCCCCGGAGCCGTCCGCCCCGATCACATGAATATTGAAAAGCCCGTTATTCAAAGATGCATAAGCGATTTTATCCCCCTTGGGAGACCAGCTCGGTGAAACATTCTGCTTGCCATCGTAGGTCAGACGTTGAACCTGCCCCGATCCAACATCCTTGATGTAAATCTGCTGCGAACCGGCCCGGTCGGATACAAAAGCAAATTTTTTTCCGTCCGGGGACCAGGTAGGGGATACATCAATCCCCCATGTATTGGTCAATTTCTTAATAATTTTCCCATCTCCGGTCAATAGATAAATATCGGAATCACCGGAAAAGGAAAGACTGGCGGCCAATTCAAACTTGCCCGGAACCCAGGCAGGACTCACATTGGCCCCTTGCTTGTCCACCACGGCACCCCGGTTTTCCGCCAGGTTCCTGATATACAGGTCTCGTTTTAACCCCACAAAGGCCGTGTAGGCCAGCCACTGCCCGTCCGAGGACCAGGCGGGGGACATGGCGATATCGTTAATGTGGGTCACCTGCTGCGGATCATAGCCGTCGAAATCGCAGGTATATATTTCCTTGATCCCGTCCTTTTTTGACTCAAATGCTATTTTGCTTGTAAAAACGCCACGTTCTCCCGTAAAATGAAATATGATCTCGCTGCAGTAGGTGCGGATTATCTTCCGCAAACGGTTGTCCGACACCCTTGCGATATATCGTTTACCAAGCCCCGACACCAGGGTTTGCTTCAATGTATCGAACATCCGCAGCTCGATAATAAGTTGGTCACCGCTCACCACCACACCACCGGTAATCAGAAACTCGGCCCCAATGACGGTCCAGTTCTTGAACTGGATATTTTCCTTGATAATGCCGGCCGTGTTTGGGTCCTCCAGGAACGCACCGCGGTCTATTAGCTTGAAATATCCCGTAAATTCGAGAGTTTGTGATAGAAGATCGGAGGCCTCCTTACAAATTGTTTTTTCCTCTTCGCTGGGCGTCATGCTCTTGAATACCGGCACCGCCAAGGGAATTTTTCTTAAAAACGGGTTGGTAATATCAATATAATCATAGGATTTCTCGCAAAAAGCGGTCCCGGCCATGAATATCGCGGCCGCAATTCCTACCGTCAGCACTTTTATCAATAGACGCATTGGTAACCCTCTGTAATCATTTTATACCTTCAGGGATAAACCGAAACCCCAGCGTCATCGAAGATCCCGAAATCTCATCCGGAATCGGCGGCAGGGGACTTGACTTCAGAATAGCCTTGTAGGTCGAATCGTCAAAATAGCTGTTTCCGGATCTTCGATCGAACCATATATCCACAATATTTCCGTTACGCGCGATCTTGATCACCACTTCGTTATACAGGTTTTTTTCCCCGCCGGCCATCTGCTCGGAAAACGCCCAGTTTTTCTGAATATGAATGGTAACCTCCGCAGAATAAATTCTCTGAATATCGGAAGTGGGCACTCCTTTTCTGCCCAGATCGGCCGAACTGTTGGCAGTGCCCGAATCCGCCGAAGTTTCCTGGGCTTCCTTCTCCCTCAAATCCGCCCGGATTCGATCCAGCGCCTGCTGTTTCTGGTCTGTCTTCGACGACTCCACACGCTTTTCAACATTCTTAATGGCGCTCTCCATCACCCGTTCCCGTTTGAAAGTCATCCGTTTCATTGACTGTAGTTTTTCAGCGGTTTTAGGGGCGAGAGAGACCGCATCCTTGGATTTCTGAGCCGTCGAAACTTTCGCCTTCGGCGCCGCCTCGGCCACTGGCGGGGGAGTCGATGCTTTCGGTGCCGGTGTCTCGGCCGCGGGGGTTTCCTCCTTTGGAGCCTGGGCGGCATCCGGCAGAGCGACGCTTGGAGAAACCAATTGAACATTGATAAAATGAGAAGGCATTTTGGTGCTGGGCGAAAATTTAGGCAGAAGGATTATCAGCAGGCAGAACACCAAATGCCCGATAAAAGACACCGCAATCGGTACGGAAAGTTTTTGCTCGGCGGCACGAACGCTTCCAGGCCGCCTGGCAGCACGTGTCATCGCTTTTTTCATTGAGCCGCTTTTGTTTCTTTCGAACTGTCCGTTTTGCCCTCGTCTTCTGGGGATGTAACCATTCCCAGCGTTTCAATCCCGGCCGCTTTGATCTCCGACATCACCCGGACCACAACACCATAAGGAACGGTCTGGTCCGCATTCAAGAAAACTTCCTTGCTTTGACGGCCTTCAAGTATTTTTTGAAGCTTCTCCCCGAGATCGTCCACCGACACCTCGTAGTCGCTGACAAATACCTGACCGTCCTTTTTGATGCTGACAATCAGCGGATCATCCTGGGACGAGAGCGGTTCGTTGGTGGCTTTGGGCAGGTCCACATCCACGCCCTGCATCATCATGGGCGCCGTCACCATGAAAATGATCAGAAGCACCAGCATGACATCCACAAAGGGTGTCACGTTGATGTCCGACATGAAACGGTCATCGGAACCACCGGCGTGACTCATTGGTTTTTCCTTCTTTCCATGAAAAAGTCCCGTTCAATGATATTGAGAAAGTCGGATGAAAAATTATTCATCTCGGATTCGATGACCCTGATTTTATGCGTAAAAAAATTGAACGCCATGACCGCCGGAATCGCCACCACCAGCCCGAAAGCGGTTGCCACCAACGCTTCGGATATTCCCGGCGCCACCACGGCCAGGCTGGCCGAACCCCGCAGACCGATCCCGTGGAAAGAACTCATGATCCCCCACACGGTGCCGAAAAGTCCGATAAAGGGGGCCGTATTGCCGGTGGTGGCAAGAAAAGGGACCATCTGGGTCATCTTGGTGATTTCCGCCGCCGCCGACCGGCGAAGCGAGCGTTTGATATTGTCCGTTCCTACGAACCGGTCCCTCAGGGAATCGTCCTCTTCCTTTTTCGCATCGGGTTTCCGGCCGCTTCGCATAGCACCCGACTGGCTGAGCCGTTTCAACTCGCTATAGGCAATCCGGAACATGCGTGCGATGGGG
>JBECKW010000088.1:0-12915 GCA_040235505.1 Desulfobacterales bacterium | reverse complement strand
CTCCGGTCACCCATGAGCCCCGGCAGCAGCTTCCGGGTGGCATAAAAACAGGCGCTGACCCGCATATCCCCGCGGAACGACGCCGGTATCTCGAAGCGGTAGGGGGTTAGCTGGTGGATGTCTTCCTCGTGAAGCATTTGAGACTCCCGTAAAAAGAAAGTGCTTTGAGTTGGAACAGCGAGTTCATAGAGTGCCTTGAGTGCCTTGAGTGCCTTGAGTTAATGTATTCTGCCTTTTTTATAAAAGACGGAGTGAAACGACTCCTCAACTCGAGGCACTCAAGCGCACTCTATGAACTCCAGGCACTTGTTTCTATACGTCCAACACCACCGTTGCCTCCAACCCCTTCTCCGTCCTGACAATTTCCAGTTCATGATACGTCACGGCCTTGATGACGGTATCGAGGGCCGGGACCCGGAGGCCGTTTGCAACGACGGCGAGGTTTTTGTCGGAGAGGCGCTCAAACTCGAACTCCCAGAACAGCTCCCCACCGCTTTCCGCTGAAAACGCGAGTTCGCCGAGAAACGCCACCAGAAGACTCTCCCGGTCAAAGGCTTCGAGGACCATGTGCTTTCGAATCGGAAACGGGCCCTGAAGCTGCCGGCCGGACATTATCCGGGCCGCGCCCCGGGCCGCCTCTACCAGCAGGGTTTCAAAATCCGGAGCCCACAGGCGAAGTGCGCGATCAGCGGTATGCTCCACCTCCTCAAACCCGGATGCCGCGTCGGGACCGTCGTCTTTCATGAAGGGGTTCATATCATCCCCGGTGAAAAATGCCGCAGGTGGGATGCCACGGGGGATCTTTGTGAATTTCCGCGGCTTCGAAGCACTCCACGTGGTCCCCGATATTGGCATTTCTCCGCCCGGGAATCAAAATTCCGGCCTGCCTCCCCGCCGGCGCCTGCTTTACGGGCCGGCGTTCTATTTCAAGAGAATCGATCACGCCGGTGTACTCGGTCCCCCCCATGGGGGATATCAGGCGAAAGGATTTTCCGGTGACAAACGCGCCCTCCAGCACCTCGCAGCCGATCACGACGCCCTTGTGTCCGGCCTGAAAAACAGCAATGATGCGCCCCTTTCCGAGAATCGTTTCACCCGCCTCCCGGGGAAGTAAACTTCCGGCAATCTTCTCCAGATCCGCGGTCAGGCGATAGATTACTTCATAAAGCCGGATTTCAACACACCGGGCCTCAAGGTCCATATCGATCCGGGGAACCGTATCCACGTTGAAGCCGACGATCAGACGGCTTCCGGTCTGGGCCATCAGGACGTCCTTTTTAGAAATACTTCCCACACCCGCCTGAATCACACGGATGCTGACGCCGGGAACCGCCAGGGCGTCAATGGCCGCCCGCACCGCCTCCACCGATCCTGCACTGTCGGCTTTGAGGACTACTTCCAGTTTTATGGAGGATTCCAGACCCGCGTCCCGAGGCACCCCTCCGGAGGGCCTGGCTTTTGTTTCGGATGATGACGATTTTCGATTCATAATGTCGAATCCTTTTCAATATAGCGAGTAGAAGGATATCTCGAAAAAATCCCACCGGGCTGAGGCAGGTCGTACGGATTCCCGGAATTCATTCAACAGAAAGATAGCATGATTTTACACCAACGGATCGATTCATTGCAAGCATGGGGGAAACGAGTGCCTAAAGTGAGCTAAAGTGTCTTGAGTGCCTGGAGTGCCTGGAGTGCCTAGAGTGTCTTGAGTGCCTTGAGTGCCTTGAGTTGTGGTATTCTGCCTGATTTTATTTAAAAATGGGGCCATGGGCTATAGGCTATGGGATTGTTGGCATGCGTTTTTTTGCTGAAGCTGCATTCCATTCCACTTATATAAAAATGTTGGAGTGAAACGACTCCTCAACTCAAGGCACTCCAGGCACTCCAGGCACTCTATGCACTCCCGTTCCATACGCATGCATCCCCTCCACCCCCCGCAGCGACTCGTACAGCGCGATCCCCACGGCGGTGGAAAGATTCAGGCTCCGGATCCGGGAAGAAATGGGGATGTGGTAGGCGGCCCCGGGGAAGGCGGAAAGAATCGACTCGGGGAGCCCCCTGGTTTCGGAACCGAAGATCAAAAACAGGCGGGCAGGGCGGGGCATCTCGCGAAAGGACCGGGCACCGGCTTTTGAAAAAAGGGCCACCTCCCCTTCGGCCGGCCGCATCTCCTCCCGGAACGCATCGAAGGAGTCCCAGACACGAAGCGGCACCTTGTGCCAGTAGTCAAGCCCCGCGCGCTTGACCTGGCGGCTGTCCAGGGAAAACCCGAGGGGCCGGATCAGATGAAGCACCGCCCCCGCCCCCAGGCAGGTCCGGCCGATATTGCCCGTGTTCCAGTGGACTTCCGGCGCCACCAGGACCACGTGCCGCTCGGGGATTTGCATTTTCATGCCGGCTCCGATGCAATTTTGGGATAACTCAACTTTCGAGTTTCAGACTTGGCTGAAAGAAAATCATGCCTATAGAGATTTTCATAATTTAGGGTTCAAGGATCCAAGGGGTCGAGGGGCCGAGTGAAACACATAAAGCAACGGCAAATGGCTCTGAATATCAAAAACCGGTTTGATTTCAGCAGCTATGCCTCTTTTGCCCTGAAAAAGGTACAAGCTTCTTTTAACCCTTGAACCCTTGAACCCCGAAATAAGTTAACTTTGCGTGATATATTAACTTTTTACGGGAGCATCTTCATTGGATGTTGAACGTTCACGCTGTTCAAAACTCCCTCGGCTTGCAGATGATTTCCCGGATCTTCATGTCGAACAGATCCGACTGATTGGCGGGCTTGAGCACAAGCGCCGCATCGGCCCCCCGGCCGCTTCCGCCGATGGAGACGATGTCGCTTCCGGACAGGGTGCCGGCATCGGCGGCCATGATGGATATCTCCACCGCCACCTTCACGCCCTGACCGAACAGACGGAAGGTATCGGCCATCAGCAGCACCGGATAGCTGCCGTCATATTTCTTGGAAAGCGATCGTTCCACCCCCGAAAGCGCATGGGTGGCGCACACCACCCGGGCCCCTTTCTGTTCCAGGTCCGCCCTCACTTCCGGCGACATGACGGTTTTAAACGGTTCCTTGAAGCCGTTGTGATAGGTCACCACCACCACCTGAAAGCCCTTGAACAGTTCCAGGGCCTGGAAGGCCGTATCGCCCTTGGTGGACGCCACCACCACTTCGCCGATGCCCAGGGCCGTTGCCCGCTTGTGGGCCAGCTCAAGTGTCCTTGCCGTATTTGCCTTTCCGTGCTGATCGAAATACATGGGATCCTCCGGTTTGTCTGGTCTGTTTACCTGGTCTGTTTACCTGGTCTGTTTATCTGGTCTTGACACAAGTCGTCTGTTTTCTATAAGAATTCGTATCAAAACACAATATTTGCAGAGCCACCTTTTCCTGGAGTCATACCCGATGATCATAGACTTTCATACCCATATTTTTCCGGACGACGTAAAAGAACGGCGCGAATCTTTTTTCGGGGGCGAGCCGGCCTTTCAGCTCCTTTATGAATCCCCCCGATCCAAGGTGGTCGGTGCCGGGGACATCGTTTCCAACATGGATGCCCAGGGAATTGACCGCTCAGTAGTGTTCGGCTTTCCCTGGAAGGACATCCGCACCTGCCGGAAGCATAACGACTATATTCTGGAAGCCGTGGCCCAATTTCCGGACCGACTCACCGGACTGTGCTGCTTGGACCCCGCGCATCCGGACTGCCTCGCCGAGGCCCGCCGGTGCCTGAAAGAAGGCCTTTCCGGTCTGGGGGAACTGGCTTTTTACGATTCCGGGTTCTCGCCCGCGGCCCTGGCGCAACTCAAACCCCTCATGGACCTTTGCCGGGAGGCGGACCTGCCGGTCCTGATCCATACCAATGAGCCGGTGGGCCACGTGTATCCCGGGAAAAGCCCCATGACCCTGAAGGAACTCTACGGCCTCATCCGGACGTTTCCGGAGAATAAAATTGTCCTGGCCCATTGGGGCGGCGGCCTTTTTTTCTTTCATCTGATGAAAAAAGAGCTGAAAAACGCCCTTGGAAACGTATATGTGGATACAGCGGCTTCTCCATATCTGTATGACCCGATGATTTATCGAATTGCCACGGAAATAATCGGTCCTGAAAAAATCCTGTTCGGAAGCGACTACCCGCTCCTGCCGCCGGATCGATACTTTTCCGAGATGCGGGCGAGCGGCCTTTCGGATGCGGCAATCCGTGAAATTTCGGGGCTCACCGCGATGAAGCTGCTAAAACTGTATTGACAATGAAGAGTCGTTTATCTATCTATAACCACTTGAAACTTCGTGGCAATCAGGGCGGACTCCCGGATTCGTTCCGGAGGGGGCAAGCATCCGCCCGAATCGGAGGATTCTTCTTATCAATACCAATTCAAAAGAATTTGTTGATTATTTCAAGCTTTCCGACAGGGAATTCTCCCTTTTCAGTCGGCTTGTGTACGAAAAGGCCGGTATCAATCTCCATGAGGGAAAAAAGGAACTGGTTCGATCCCGTCTCAGCAGACGCCTTCGGGCGAAAAAGATGTCGCGGTATAAAGAGTATTATAAGTATCTCATGGCCGATGAGAGCGGTGAAGAACTCATCCACATGCTGGATGCCATCTCCACCAACCTGACCAGCTTTTTCAGGGAGCCGAAGCACTTCGCCTTTCTTGAACAAACGGCATTGCCGGCCGTTCTTTCCGGAATAAAATCCCGAACAAAACTGCTGAATATATGGAGTGCCGGCTGCTCGAGCGGTGAAGAGCCCTATACGCTCTCCATCTGTCTTCACGAATTCCAGGAAACCGAACCCCGCATCGATTTCAGAATTCTGGCCACCGACATCTCGACCAGAATGCTGTCCACCGCTCAAAACGGCGTGTATCATTCCTCCCAGGTTCAATCGATCGAACCCAATGTGCTTCGGAAATACTTCCAGAGAGGTCAGGGAACCTGGGCAGGCCATTTTCGGCTCAAACCCTTCATTCGAAAGACGATCGACTTCGACCGTCTCAATTTGATGGAACCCTTCCCGTTCAGCAAGAAATTCCACATCATCTTCTGCCGCAACGTCATGATCTATTTTGACAAGGAAACCCAGGGGCGTCTGGTCAATAAATATTACGATTGCCTGGAGCCGGGCGGATTTCTGTTCATCGGGCATTCGGAAAGCCTGACGGGCACGGAGCACCATTTCAAATACGTACAACCGACGATATATCAAAAGTAAAGAAAACGAACTCCGCTGTCGATATATGACAAATATCAATACCATGCTATCCGAATTTATGGTATTTTCAGCAGACTCGCACTGGTTGTGGGCAGAGGCGGCCATTTGAAAAATCTCACGTCAAATTGAAGGCTGAGATAGCTATTCGGGAGGGATGAATGGAACAGGTCCTGGGAGATCTTGAAAAACTCGCACTTCGGGTGGTGACCCTCGAGCAGGGAGACATACCGGCCTTGGGAGAGGTCCTGAACGGTTTATCCTCCCTCGAAAACAGCGCCCAATCCATTGAAAACGAACAGTTTCTGGTGGTTGTAGACGGCCTGAAAAATTATACCGAGCGACTCATTCTGGATCAGGAAAAGAATACCGCCCCCCTGGAAACGGGCGTTACGCTGCTTCAGGAAATCTACCGGGCTATCAGCCAGGGTGAGGAATACAAAGGCGATATCCGGGACCTTTTGAAACAACTGGGCGTCACTCCGGATGGGGAGCCTCTAAATTCCCCTGCTTCCACCGAGGCGGAAGCTTCCGGGCCGCCGGTGTCCCTGACGGATGAAGACATTCAAATTCTGGGTGATTTTGTCGTCGAGTCCATGGAAAATCTCGAAACCATTGAAGTCAACCTGGTCGATCTCGAGGAAAATCCCAGTGAGCCGGAAACCATCAATGCCATTTTCCGACCGTTTCATACCATCAAAGGGGTTTCGGGTTTTCTGAACCTCAAGAAAATCAACCGCCTTTCCCACAGCACCGAAAACCTGCTGGACAGCGCCCGGCAGGGCGAATTCAAAATCAACGACGCCATCGTCGATACGATTCTCTCTTCCGTGGATCTGCTCAAACAGATGGTCGGCAACGTTGAAGAAGCCCTGGCCTCGGGGGATCCGAATCTGGAGGGCGACATCGACGTGGACCCGGTGATCGCCAAGGTCGAGCTCGCCAAAAAAACGGCCCTTGAAGAAAATGTGCCCATCGGTGAAAGGCTCATCGAAAAAGGCAAACTGAAAGACGATCAACTGGAAAAGGGCCTCGAAAGACAGAAGAAGACACCGGAAAAGAAAATCGGCACCATTTTTATCGAAGACAAGGTGGTGGAGTCCAAAGAGGTGATCTCGGCGCTCAGGGATCAGAAGCGGGCCGGTATCTCGGAACTTCAGGTCAAGGTGGATACGAAAAAGCTCGACAACCTGATCGATCTGACGGGGGAGTTGGTCATTTCCCAGTCCATGATCCGCCAGAACTCCCATATCCTGAAGATCAACGACCAACAGCTCAGCCAGAACTTCAACCAGCTCAACCAGATCGTCTCCAGCCTTCAGAAGACCACCATGTCCATGCGCATGGTGCCCATCAAGGCCACCTTCCAGAAAATGGTCCGCCTGGTCCGGGACCTGGCACGGACCACCGGTAAAAAGGTGGCCCTGGAAATGTTCGGGGAGGATACCGAAATCGACCGGAACGTGGTGGATGAACTCTACGAGCCCATGGTCCACATGATCCGCAACTCCATCGATCACGGCCTGGAAACCCCTGCGGAAAGAAAGGCCGCCGGAAAGGACGAAAAGGGACTGGTACAGCTTCGGGCCTATCATAAGGGCGGCAATATCATTATCGAAATCCAGGATGACGGCAAGGGCCTGAACAAGGCCAGCATACTGGAAAAGGCCACGGCCTCCGGTCTGATTTCCCCCGATACTCAGCTGACGGAATCCGAAATATTCCAACTTATATTTCAACCCGGCTTTTCCACCGCCAAAAAGATCACGGATGTGTCGGGCCGGGGCGTCGGGATGGATGTGGTCAAGAAGGGGATTGAAAAACTCCACGGCCGCGTGGAGGTCCAATCCGCCGAAAAAAAGGGAACCACCGTTATTATCAGCCTGCCCCTCACCCTGGCGATTATCGAGGGCATGGTAATCCGCGTGGGCAGGGAGCGGTATATCGTCCCCACCATGGCCATCCTCGAATCGTTCAAGCCCAAGAAGGGAGACTACTTTACCGTCAAGGGCAAGGGAGAGATGGTGATGGCCCGGGGCAAACTGATTCCCCTCATCCGCCTGGATCACCTGTTTGGAATCGAAGGGGATTCCCAGGAACCATGGGACGGTCTGGTGGTGGTGGTTGAAAATAAGGAGGAGCAGCGGGGGCTCCTGTTGGACGAGCTTCTCGGCCAGGAAGAAATCGTGATCAAAAGCCTGGGAGAAGTGCTGAAGCGGACCAAAGGGCTCGCGGGCGGCGCCATTCTCGGGGACGGCCGCGTGGGACTTATTCTGGACATCGCCGGTCTGTTTGATCTCGCTGAAAAGCAAACCTTGGTGGGACGCGGGACGAAAAAAGCGCCCCCTGAAGTGATTTCAGACGAGCAGGAATAAAAGCAACCAGCCGGTAGACGAATCGGAGTGGGCCTGTGAAAATTATTGTGGGTGTTTCCGACATGAAAGCAAGCAATGACCCGACGGCAAGTTTGGTCACCTACTCGCTTGGTTCATGCATTGGAATAGCTATTTACGACCCTGTTTCGAAAGCAGGTGGACTGCTTCATTATATGCTTCCGGAATCAAACCTGGACGGATCAAAAGCCAGAAACAACCCGTACATGTTTGCCGATACCGGAATTCCCGCCTTGTTTAAGGAAACGTATCGATTGGGAGCTAAAAAGCAGCGCATGAAGGTGGTCGTGGTGGGGGGAGCCCAGATTCTGGACCAGAAAGGTTTTTTCAACATCGGCAAACGAAATCACATGGCGGTGAGAAAAATCTTCTGGAAAAACCAGGTCCTGATAGATCACGAGGACGTTGGCGGCAGCGTCAACCGGACCATTCGCCTCGATATCGCCACGGGCGAAGTTCATATAAAAGTATCGGGGATGGGAGAGACCACCGTATGAGTGCCATACAAGAACTGATAAAAGAGATAAAAAACTTGAGGCCCATCCCGCAGATTGCCAATCAGATCATTTCCATTGTGGAAAATCCGAATGCTTCCCTTTCGGATGTGGCGAACATCATTATCTACGACCCCATGACCACCGCCAACATCCTTCGAACCTGCAACTCGGCCTATTTCGCCCTGTCCCGGAAAGTGGAGTCGGTCCATGAAGCGGTGACCCTCATCGGCCTCGAGCAAATTGTGGACCTGGTGCTGCTGAAAAGCGGCGCTGAAAATCTGAAGAAGGAACAGGCCGGCTACGGGCTCGATGAGGGCGACCTGTGGCGATATTCGGTTGCCTCGGCCCTGATTGCCCGGGAACTTTCCGAGAAAAAAAACCTTGCCTCCACCCATATGGTGTTTACGGCGGCGCTTCTGAAAGATATCGGGAAGGTGATTCTGAACCGGTTCGTGGCCGATGCCTTCCCTAAAATCCGGGACCTTGTCCAGAAGGAGGGTTTCAGTTTCCGGGAGGCCGAAAAGAAAGTAATCGGGGTGGATCACTCCGAATTGGGAGGTCTGGTGGCCTCGAACTGGAAATTCAGCCAGAAAATGGTCTTCATCATTCAGAATCACCATCTTGATGACCCGCAGGCCCGGGAGGATCTTGAAACCTGCATCGTATACCTCTCGGACATTATCTGCATGATGATGGGCATCGGGGGCGGGGCCGATGGACTGGCCTACCGCTTCCATGATGAAGTGGTAACCAAACTGGGATTCAGCGAAAGGGATATCCAGGAAACCATCGCCGGTTTTGGTGAAAACATGGCGAAGGTGGAGGATTTAATCGCGTCGATAGGATGACATTGGAACGACTAACGGGAGATATGATTCGACGAGGAACGCCATGAGTTACAAGATGCTGATTGTGGACGATTCGCTTCCCATGAGGGCAATTATCATTCGGACCATCAAAGCATCCGGATTTACGGACACTCAATTTCTAGAAGCCGGGAATGGTAACGAAGCCCTGCAGATGCTGGGAGACGAGTGGCTTGATCTGGTCATTACAGACTACAACATGCCGGACATGAATGGGATTGCACTGATTCAGGAAATGAAAAAGGACGAAATTCTGAAAGCCATTCCCGTCCTGGTGGTCACCACCGAAGGCAGTCGGCAGAAAATGGAGGAGTTTATCCAGGAAGGGGCCGCTGGGTACGTAAAGAAGCCCTTTACGCCGGAGGATATCAGGTTTGAATTGACAAAAATTTTGGGGGAACCGGAAAATGAAGGAATCTCTGAAAACGGCGATGACGACTTCGATTTCTGAAGTTCTCGAAACCATGTTCTTCATGACCATTGAAACCTCCGCGGTGTCTGAAAGCGCCGGTATGGCCGATTGTACAACCGGTGAAAATCGTTTTACGAGCAAGATCGATTTTTCCGGTCCGCTGTCGGGATGTTTTGTCCTCACCGTCCCGAAAAAAATTCTATTGGGAATGACGGAAATGTTCATGGGAATGGAAGCGGAAGAGGTGATGGAAACCCACCTTTCCGGTACGATTTCGGAAGCCATCAATATGATCGCGGGAAACACCTTCAGCAAGCTGGATGATCAGGCGGTGTTTCATCTGGAAATACCGGAGCTGATCGATATGGACGCATTTGTAAAAGAAGCCGGACATTCGGAGAAGGACAATATTTTTATTCGAGTTGAAACGCCGAGCGGTTGTCTCGGATTGCAGGCGTTTTATTCCCTTTGATCGGTGGAGTAAAGAATCTGTGAACACATCCATGAAAAAAAACATCCGAGTGCTTGTTGTTGACGATTCCGCCATTGTTCGGAAAGTGTTTACGGAAGAGCTTTCCAAGGAGCGTGATATTGAAGTGGTCGGAACCGCGCCCGACCCATATGTGGCCCGGGATAAAATCGTCCGCCTCAAACCGGACGTGGTGACCCTGGACATCGAAATGCCGCGAATGGACGGGATAACCTTTCTGAAAAAATTGATGCGGTATTACCCCCTTCCGGTCATCATCGTCAGTTCCCTTACCCCAAAAGGAAGTCAGCTGGCGATGGAGGCGCTTTCCATCGGTGCACTGGAGGTTATCTCCAAGCCGTCGGTTTCATATTCCGTGGGGGATATGAGCGTTCAGCTGGCGGATAAAATCCGGGCGGTGGCCTATGTCAACATGGATGCCAAAAAAAGCGCCGCCGCCGCGGTCCCCAGAAAGGCCCATCTCTCCTCCAAAGCCCTGGCCCAGACCACCAACAAAATCATCGCCATCGGCGCCTCCACCGGCGGCACGGAAGCCCTTCGGGTGGTGCTCACCAGCATGCCCCTGAACGCCCCCGGCATCCTCGTGGTTCAGCACATGCCGGCCCAGTTCACCACCTCCTTTGCCAAACGCCTCAACGATCTTTGCGAGATGACGGTGCGCGAGGCCCGGGACGGCGACTCCATCACCAACGGCACCGTTCTCATTGCGCCTGGCAACTACCATATGCTGCTTCGACGAAGCGGGGCCCGCTACTATGTCAATGTCAAACAGGGGCCCCTTGTGCATCACCAGCGCCCGTCGGCGGACGTTCTGTTCGACTCGGTGGCAGACTATGCGGGTGCAAACGCAGTGGGGATCATCCTGACGGGAATGGGCTCCGACGGTGCCCAAGGGCTCTTGAAGATGAAGAATGCCGGGGCCGAAACCATCGCCCAGGATGAAAGAAGCTGCGTGGTGTTCGGAATGCCCAAAGAAGCCATCAAAATTGGAGCCGCAGATGGTGGGGTGCCCCTTCAGGGGATCGCCGAAGCGGCCCTGAAAAAAATTAAATGACCCTGCCCGTTAGAATGCCCGCTGAATGGGAACCCCAGGATGGCGTGCTCATGGCCTGGCCCCATGAAGAAAGTGACTGGGCACCTTACCTTCGGGACACTGAAGCGGTCTTCAGCGACATTATCTGTGCCGTCAGCCGGTTTGAAAAAGTCGTGCTGGTGGTTCCCCCCGGCCGAGCCGCTGCCGTAAAATCCCGATTGACATCCGACGGGGCTGTGTCCGACCGACTGATCCTCTTCGAAGTACCCGGCAATGACACCTGGGCCCGGGACTTCGGCCCCATCTTTATTTTGGAAAATGACCTCCCGCGGCTTCTCGATTACGGTTTCAATGGATGGGGACTCAAGTTTCCTGCGGACCGGGATAACCGGATCAATCGCAGGCTGCACGCACTGGGCGCCTTCGGCAAAATTCCCATGGACACGCCGGGATTGATTCTGGAAGGCGGAAGCATCGAAACCGACGGCCGGGGGACCCTGCTGACCACTTCCCAATGCCTGCTCGAGCCCAATCGAAATCCCCACCTGGACCGGACCGGCATCGAATCCGCCCTTGGCAGGCGCCTGGGGTTCGATCGTTTCCTGTGGCTTGAAAGCGGCTTCCTGGAAGGGGACGACACCGACGCCCATATCGACACTCTGGCGCGATTTGGCCCCGGGGATACCATCGTCCATATCGCCTGCGACGATCCCGGGGACTCCCATTATCCGGCCCTTACCGCCATGGCCCGGGAGCTTGGCGATTTTCGGACCCGCGACGGCGCCCCCTACCGGCTGATCCCGCTGCCGTGTCCCGGAGCCAGGACGGACGATGGCGGGGAGAGGCTTCCTGCCACCTATGCCAATTTTCTCGTCATCAACGGCGCTGTGCTGGTGCCCACCTACAACGATGCCCGGGACCGGCAGGCCCTCGACACCGTGGCTTCGGCCTTCCCCGAACGCGAAATCATCGGTATCGACTGCTCCACCTTGATCTTGCAGCACGGCTCGCTTCATTGCGTGACCATGCAACTGCCCGAAGGAGTTTTGTCATGAACATGAAAAAAACCTTGTCCGTGGCCCTGGTGCAGCACGCCTGCAATCCGGATCGAGGCGCCACCCTGGAGAAAAATATTCTCGGAATTCGTAATGCCGCCGCCGGGGGTGCGCAGCTGGTGGTGCTTCAGGAGCTTCATACCGGTCTGTATTTCTGTCAGAGCGAGTCGGCAAAAAATTTCAATCTGGCCGAAGAGATTCCCGGACCTTCCACCCGCCGCTTTGCCGAACTGGCCGGGGAACTCGGGGTGGTGATTGTCACGTCACTGTTCGAAAAGCGGGCTGCGGGCCTGTATCATAACACCGCCGTGGTGCTGGACCGGAATGGCCGCATTGCCGGCAAGTACCGAAAGATGCATATTCCGGACGATCCCGGTTATTATGAAAAATTCTATTTTACGCCGGGGGATATTGGCTTTAAACCCATCGACACCTCTATCGGCCGCCTCGGTGTTCTGGTCTGCTGGGATCAATGGTACCCAGAGGCCGCGCGCCTGATGGCCCTGGCCGGCGCGGAGCTTCTGATCTACCCCACCGCCATCGGCTGGGATCTCCAAGATTCTCCGGAGGAGCAGGCACGTCAGAAGGAGGCCTGGATTACCGTCCAGCGCGGACATGCCGTGGCCAACGGGTTGCCGGTCGTCAGCGTCAACCGGGTGGGGTTTGAACCCGGCCCCTCCGACCCCGCTGCCGGGATCCGTTTCTGGGGAAGCAGTTTTGCCGCCGGGTGCCAGGGAGAGCTATTGGCCATGGCAAGCGAAGATCAGGAAGAGGCGCTGATGGTCCAGATTGACCTGCAGCGATCCGAAACCGTCCGGCGCATCTGGCCGTTTCTTCGGGATCGTCGCATCGATGCTTATGGGGATCTTCTCGCACGTTACCGGGATTGAGGTTGAACGGCGAGGCACAAAGGCACAAAGGCACAAAGGAACAAAGGAAGAAAGGAACACAAT
>JBECKW010000040.1:0-36783 GCA_040235505.1 Desulfobacterales bacterium | reverse complement strand
CGCCGGATCAGGTCGCTTCAATAAACAGCTGAATATTCTTATTGCCGTTCCAGTGGTTCCAGCGAAGGCGGAAGGCGATTTTTTCCAGGTATGTGGGGGCCGGGGATTTCGGGTCGATGTTGAACTGGATGGCGGCGAGAACGGAGTTCGAGTCCCCTCGAACGGCTTTCAGACGGAATTGGCGGTGGGTGCTTCCGACGATTTTTGAGAATACGACCGATACATTCCGCGTCATGAAAACCGGTTCGGGATTGCCCTGACCGAAGGGCTGAAGCGCTTCGATCTCGTCGATCAGCTTGGGTGTGATATCGTCGAACGAAAGTTCACAATCGATATCGATTCCGGGGATAAAGTCTTCCAGACGCGTGGTTTCCGTTACCACAGTCTCGAACGCATCCCGGAAGGCGTCGATTTGTTCCGCTTGAATCTGGAGCCCTGCCGCCATGGCATGTCCGCCGAAACGCTGCAGAAATCCACTTGCCTTTTTCAATCCCTCAAACAGATGAAACCCCGGGATGCTCCGCGCCGATCCCTTGCCGATTCCGTTTCGGATGGAAATCAATATGGCGGGACGGTAGAAGCGCTCCACCAGCTTTGCCGCCACTATTCCGAGGACCCCTTCATGCCAGTCGGGATGTTTGAAAACCAGGGCGTTTTTTTGGAGTACCGTGGGATTGGCCTGAATGTGGGCGAGTACCCGGGTGAGAATCTCCTGCTCCGTGCGACGCCTTTTTTCATTCAACCGATTGAGCATGGCGGCGATTCGCTGCGCCTTCTCCTCCTTTCGGGTCGTGAGAAGCCTTACAGCGCTGGCTGCATGGGCGATTCGTCCCGCTGCATTGAGCCGGGGCGCCAGACGAAAGGCGATATCATCGGCGGTCAGCGTCCGGTCATCAAGGCCTGCGGCATGTCCTAGGGCCTTGATGCCGGGCCGATTCCGGCCGTTGATAACCTGGAGCCCTGTTTTGGTGAATAGCCTGTTTTCTTTACATAAAGGGACGATATCCGCCACGGTTCCCAATGCGACGAGATCGCAAAGTGACTTGAGGTTCGGTTCGGGGTGCGATTCCCAGAAATGGTGATCCCGGAGATGTTTTCGCAGACAGATCAGAAGGGAATAGGCGACACCGACCCCGGCCAGCATCTCAAATCCGGCGCGACAGTCCGGGCGATTCGGATTTACCACCGCCTCGGCCGATGGCAACGGAACGGCCACATAATGATGATCCGTAACGATGACGTCGATGCCCGCCTCTCTTGCGGCGCATACTGCTTCGTGACTGCCCGACCCGCAATCGACCGTTATAATCAGATCGATTTTTTTGGGGATTGCAACACGGCGGATATGTTCTGCGCTCATCCCATACCCTTCTTTGGTGCGGTGGGGGATGTAATAGCTTACCCTGGCGCCGATCCGGCTGAAAAATTCGTGCAACAGGGCGGTGGCGGTTACTCCGTCGGCATCATAATCCCCAAAGATCAGAATGGATTCGTTTTTTTTTAGGGCCTTCGAGATGCGATATACCGCTTTGTCCATGTCTCTCAGCAGCGCCGGGGAACGAAGATACTTTAAATTGTTGCTAAAAAACTCAACCGCATCTTCGGGGGACGAAATATGCCTGTTTGCCAGAACGGCGGCGGTGGCCGGATGGCATCCGAGCTTTTTTGAAAGCTCGCGAACCGAAGATTCATCCGGTGATAGCAGTCGATACTCTTTTTCCATAAGCGATGAATAAGCACCTTCATTCCCGGCAATATCGGGCGGTTTCAGCTTTTCGGGGTATACCCCAAAGGCGGCCCTGCTTCAAGGAAGGAATTCTTCTTTGGTTTTTTTCATTGATAAAAACCGGACTATGATGGTACTTTTTGCGAAAGGGTACGGCTTGATGATACCGAAGCATTGCCTGGTGGCTGCTTGCCGGCACCGGAAAACAGGAAGAAAATGTATTGAAAAGTATTCAGCGATACTACAGAATGGATCGACGCCAGATTCATTATTTCAGATTTATCCTGGAGGCTTGTGAAGGGGTGGGGGTTTTATCGACCCTCGATCCTGCGGCAGGTCTGGTGACGTTACGGATTGCACCGGGCCGGGAGTCGGAGGCGCAGCAACTGGTGGAGGATCTAAAAGGGCGGATCATGATCGAACCGGTGCCGGATGTTCCCGGCCCATGCCCGGAAACCGGCACAACTATTGCTGCAAAGTACGCAGACAAGGCCCGCTGAGAGCAATAAAAAATGAAGTCAAAATATTTGCATATCCAAACCATCGGATGCCAGATGAATGTATACGACTCGGAGCGCATCATCGAGGGACTCGCGCCGCTGGGGTATCAGGTGACGGATTCACCGGCACAGGCCGATGTAATCCTTCTGAATACTTGCGCCATTCGTGAGAAGGCGGAGCAGAAGGCCTTCAGCTATCTGGGCCGGCTGGCGAAGCTGAAGGAAAAAAAGCCGTCACTCATTATCGGCATCGGCGGTTGCGTGGCCCAGCAGGAGGGTGAAAGAATCATTCGCCGGGTGCCCCATGTGGATCTGGTGTTCGGTACCCATGCTATCGAACGGCTGCCGGATATGATCCGGCGAATCGCCCGCATGCGATGCCGGGTGATCGATGTGGAAATGTCGGAAACGATCCGTGAAAGCGTCCCCGGAGCGCCATCGCATCGAAGCGGCCCAACGGCACGGTTCGTGACCATCATGCGGGGATGTGACAACTTTTGCGCCTATTGTGTGGTGCCATATGTAAGGGGGCGGGAAACCAGCAGGGACCCCGACGCTGTTGTGGAAGAAATCAAATGCCTTACGGCTGCCGGGACAAGGGAAGTGACCTTGCTGGGGCAGAACGTCAACAGCTATGGGCGAAAGGAAGGTTTGTGCTCGTTCCCCCGGCTCCTTGAGAAGATCAATGCCATTGAGGGACTTTTTCGGATTCGTTTCACGACCTCGCATCCGAAAGATATATCGGATGAATTAATCCAGGCATACAAGGATCTTGAAAAGCTGTGCCACCATATCCATCTGCCGGTTCAATCCGGATCCGACAGGGTGCTCAAGCGGATGAATCGCCGCTATACGCGGGAACGCTACCTGGAAAAAATCGATTCTTTGCGAAGGGCCTGCCCGGATATCGCCATTACATCGGATTTTATCGTGGGGTTTCCGGGAGAAACGGAGGATGATTTTCAGGATACACAGGATCTGATTCGGCGGGTGCGTTTTGACAGCGTTTTTGCCTTTAAATATTCGGATCGTCCCAATGCCCCGGCCTCCGGTTTCTCGAATAAGGTGGCGGAAACTGAAAAGGCCGATCGGCTCCGCCGGCTTTTTGAACTCCAGGCGGAGATCACCATGGAAAAAAATGAGGAGCTTGTGGGCGCCATCGAAACTGTGCTCGTGGAAGGGGAAAGCAAAAAGCAAACCGCCGACGATCCCGATCCCTCGGATCGAATGCAATGGACCGGCAGGACTTCCTCCAACAGGATTGTAAACTTTTCGTTTGAAAAGGACCCGCCTTGTTTCGGTGACAATCTCGTGGGGACGCTGGTGGATGTTGACATCAAAAAGGCGCTTCCGCATTCTCTTTGGGGCCGTCCGGTTGAGGGAAGCGTTCGGTCAACATGTATGAAAGGAGCGAGCAGTTATGCTGCATAGGGCACATATTGCAGGTATGGCCATGGATCCGGCATCCAATAATCCCATTGTGATGCTGAAGATTGCCGACGGCGAACAGGTGATTCCCATCTGGATCGGCCTGCTCGAGGCCACCGCCATTGCCTCGGCACTTCAGAACATCAGTTTCGAACGGCCCATGACCCATGATCTTTTTAAAAATTTTCTGGGGATGGTCGATATCACGCTTTCCAAGGTCGAAATATGCGACTTGCGGAACAATACTTTTTTCGCCCGGATTTATTTCAGCTCGGAAAAAGAGATGTTTGACATGGACGCGCGGCCCAGCGATGCGCTTGCCATTGCCCTTCGATTCAAGGCGCCGATTTTCGTGGATGATAAGGTGATTGAAAAATCAAATGCTTCCGACAGCGTTGGGGCGGAAGTAGCCGATGACAGCAAAGAAGGGAAAAAATGGGCGGAATATCTGGAAAGCCTGTCACCGGAGGATTTCGGGAAATATAAAGTTTAATGATATTGCCCCAGATGATATCATTTGACGGTTGCAGCAATTTTAATGTAATGCTACACATTCTTTGTCCCAATAACTTCTGATCCCCCTCAAGTTAGGGAACTCGCCGTGGGTACAATACTCGCTATTGATGATGAAAAAGCCATACTGGATATGCTCAGAAGAGCGCTTATCCTTTTTGGGTTTTGTGTCGATATTGCCTCAAGCGGCGAAGAAGGCATTGAAAAATTTAAGAATAAAAAATTTGATGTCGTTGTCACCGATATCCTCATGCCCGGTATAGACGGTGTGAGCGTCCTCAACTATATTCGAAAATCAAACCGCGCAAATACACCGGTTATCGGGATTTCGGGCACTCCCTGGCTGCTCCAGAATGAAAGCTTCGACCTGGTACTGGATAAGCCCTTTTCCATCAAAACCCTCGTGGATTCCGTAAAACAATTCATAGAGAAAAAAGACAGTTCGGATTCCGTCAAGTCCAACTGATGTCTTAAAACCGGCCGATGGTTCGCGCTATTTGTTTTCTCGGATATTTATCTGCTTTTATGGACTGCAGGAGACGTTCTCATCCGGTTTTTGTCGGGCGAAGGAGATGACGCGGGTGAGAATAGTATCGAGATCGGTTTCGGGGGCGAACCCAATGAGGTTTTTGATTTTTTCGATGCCGGGGACCCGGCGCTGCATATCCTCGAAATCTTTTTCAAAGGCCTCGTCGTAAGGAGTTATCCGGATGGTTGATTTTGATGCCGTCATGTCGATGACTTTTTGTGCAAGTTCCAGGATGGTTATCTCTTTTGTGCCGCCGACATTAAATACTTCTCCGATGGCTCCATCCGAGGCCATGAGCCCGGTAAGCGCAGTAACGACATCCGCTACATAAGTAAAGGTCCGGCTCTGGCGACCGTCTCCGTAAACCGTCAGGGGCTCTCCGGCCAGGGCCTGGGAAACGAACCGCGGAATGACCATTCCGTATGCACCGGTTTGTTTCGGCCCCACCGTGTTGAACAGACGGACGATAATCGCCTCAAGTCCTTTGGTGCGATGGTAGGCAAGGGCCGAGAATTCATCCATGAGCTTTGAAGCGGCATAGCTCCATCTGAATTTGCTGGAAGGGCCGTAGATGACATTGTCGGTTTCAACCAGCGGTGCATGGGTGTGTTTGCCGTAGACTTCGGATGAGGAGGTCAGGAGAACTCTTTTTTTAAGCTTCGTGCAAAGGTTCAGGACCGTTTCCGTGCCCTGAATGTTGACGCGAATGGATTCCAGAGGGTTTTTAAGGATATATGTTACCCCGACAGCCGCTGCCAAATGGAATACGACATCGCAGACGCAGACAAGCTCGAACATCAAGTCGAAATTCAAAATACTGTCCGTATGGACGGAAAGACGTTCACTGTATTTTGCCTCCTTCTGAAGATGCTGGATATTTGAAAGATTGCCCGTGGATAGATTATCGACAATGCATACATTATCTCCTCTTTGAAGGCAGAACTCCGCAAGATGGGATCCGATAAAACCGGCACCGCCCGTAATAAGTACATTCATGAAACTGTCTCCTTTTTATTTCTACCGTTTCGCATCTCTCGGATTTTGTATTAAATAAAAGATGAAAAGGCAAATGGTTATTGGGTGGGGTCAGAAGGTGAAGTGACCGTTTTTTTATATCGTTTGGCGGCCGCCGGTTTTCATATGTGCCGTCACCCTCATTTTTTCCGTATTTACCAGATTCCAATGGATGGCCGACTCGTTGAATCCGAGGGCCTTTCTGAGATCCCGGGTCAATTCGGCGGGGTTTCCGTCATAGGTGTCCGTATAGGAGGAGCCGACGGCGATGTGACAATTTCCGTTTCTGCCGCCGAAATTTTCGTCGAAAAGGGTATCGGCCATGAAGGTGTCAATTTTCGAACGTCACGCTCACACACCCAAAACAGCCCGGGGGGTCAACTTTTTTAAAATTTACTTGATTTGTCATGAATAATTTGCCATGAAGAAAGTACTCTCATCATAATTCCGATATCGACATCGGGAGGCGGCCCCATGGAAAACAACGACGAGAAGGAATCTTTTTACAGAGATACGATCGAGGACATGGGATCTGAAAAATACCACCTGGAAGACCCCATGACATTCTGGAACGCAG
Source organism: Desulfobacterales bacterium (assembly GCA_040235505.1). Lineage (GTDB taxonomy): Bacteria > Desulfobacterota > Desulfobacteria > Desulfobacterales > JAFDDL01 > JBECKW01. The sequence goes on along the minus strand of JBECKW010000040.1, from coordinate 30,496 downwards.
AAAAGAAATCCCTTTGGAAAAAGATATTGGGACGCTCCGAAACGCCCTTTATCATCATGGGAATCGGTCTGCTGGTGATCGTTGTGATTTTCTTTTCTGTTTATCCAAAAAATAGCGGGCAGAATGCTTCCCCTGAGACTGCGGGGACGACCGACCGGCTGCAGCAGCTTGAAGATAAGATGAGCGGCATGCAGACCCAATTGGAAGGACTTTCGCAGGTTGAACAGGATATGGAGCTTCAGAAAAAATCCGTGGCCAGACTTGACAGTACCGATGCCTCCATATCGCTTCGGGTGGACCGTGTCGCAGAGGAGTTGGAAGCGCTTCAAAAAGAGGTGGAAACAATAAAAAGTAAAACTTCCACGGAGACAAAATCCACCGCAGCATCCTCCCAGGCCCAAAAGCCAAAAACAGGTTCTCAGGCTGGTGACTACGAAGTCCGGAAAGGTGACACGCTCTACAGCATCGGCCGCCAGTACGGGGTGAGTGTGGAGACCATCCGAAAGCTGAACGGCCTTTCCGCGCAGGACACGATTCAGCCGGGGCAGAAGCTTAAAGTCAAAGAATAATTACTACAGGCACCGGACAACAGGCGCACGTAGCTAATCCGTCCGAAATACGGGCGGGCGGGGTGTGGGTAGATCAGTTCAGGTGCCCGTGTTGTTTGCATCCCGGCACCGCTTCATCATTTCAATGCAGGTGTCAGAAATATCCGCAGTAATAAGTTTTTCATTTCGAATCAAGCAGTTGTAACTTCCAGCCGTATTTTCAGCTTCTTGAGGGGCTGGCAATTGATACGGCCTTGACAGCTGCGACGTCGCTTTTTCTGATTTTTCCATTGGCGAAAAAGGGAGGGGAAATTGCAGCATATTCGAAAGGTGTTGATACTTATTCCCGGGGTTTTCGGATTGTTTTTATTCATTGTTTGCAAAGCATCCGCAGAGAATCTCTACCACTGGAAGGGCCAAAACGGGGCTGCATATTTCAGCAATATCGCTCCTGCCGATGACGCAACGGGATATTCCGTCATACACGCTGTATCTTCCGATACCAAAGTCGAAGAAGCCTCCGTCTCGGTCGCTGAAATGTCCGACGGGAAGTCAATAACAGCGGCACCTGTCGGTCCCGGCTCGGCACGTGTTTCAGGGACAAAGCTTTTAAGGGAAAGGATCCGGAACCGGGAGGCATCTATTCACCGCATCGAAGCACTTCTCAGGGCCGATCCGAAAGATTCAGTATTGCGAAAGCGCCTTTACCAAAAGATTCGATGCCTCCACGAAGATATCATTCGGTTGGAGGCGACAACCAATTGAGGGGGCTATTTATGAGCAAAGAACAGCAGGGGGTTACCCTCGTCGAACTGATGGTGGTTCTGGGGTGCCTGGCGATTCTCGCCGCAATTGCAGTCCCGACTTGGATCAGCAGTGCACGGCCCGCCTACCGGCTTAAAAATGCCGCTCATCAGGTGATTACGGATGTGCGGTATGCCCGAATGCGGGCGATTGCCACAAATCGTGAATATCGGCTTCGGTTTGATCCTTCTTCCGATTCTTATCGCATGGAAAGGGGCGATCTCGCCAGTGGATCGTTTTCCTGGACAGCGGAGGGAACCCGCCGGCATTTCGGTTCAGGGGCAGGCCCTTCCTTTTCGGGCATCCAGATCACAGGGGAAAAGGAGTACTCCATCGTATTCCGGCCAACCGGCACCGTGTCATCCGCCACCGTCACCCTGAAGAATACATTGAAACGGACGGTGAAAATCGTCTGTTCCATGGCGGGGCGGATTCGACTCGTTCGAGGATAATAACAGAGGAAGCAATTCAATGAGCAGGATGATACACCAGAACGGATTTACATTGGTGGAATTGGTGGTTGCCATGGGGCTTTTCGCCGTCGGGTTGATGGGACTCTGCCTGATGACTTCGGGTCTCATGAACTGCAACATGATGGCGCGACAACGCGATTCCGCTGCACGACTGGCACAAAATGCGTTGGAGAAGTTGAGCCAAAGCGATTACACGGAAATCGACGCCAGCCTGGAAGAAAATCTGGATGCCGCGGAGAACTCCGGAAGCGGGGTGTTCCGAAGGGAGGTCGCAGTAGAAGAAAAAACAGATCCGGAGTGCAAGGTGGTGACGGTGACGGTGTCGTGGAGAGCAGGTGGAATTCACAAGGTGGTTTTGAGAACAATATTCGGGCCAAAATAATGAAAAATATGAAATCTAACCATCAAAAAAAATTCACAACAGGCTTCACCCTCATCGAGCTTCTGATAACTCTTGCGGTTTTCAGCATTTTGATGGGATCCATCTTCAGCTTTTTCAATTCCCAGCGTGATACGTACCTGGCAGAGGATCTCAAACTGGAACGAGATCAGAACCTCCGAATGGCGGCGGAAACGATTTCCCGCGAACTCGGCCTTGCGGGCTCGGACGCTTCGGCCCCGGTGTTTGTAGATCATCTGCCGCAGTGGGCCCCTCCGGCGTATGTCCCTGATTATCCGCTATCGGTCACGCTGGACGCCAATCCGAAAATCACTCTCGGAGACGGCGACCTCCCGGATGTGCTCACGTTTGCCTGCGCCGTCCCCACTACCACCAACCCGACGAGTCTTTCCCAGGATTCCGATGGGACTTCGATCACCGTATCTCTTTCCGCCGGCAATTCGGAGGAGCAGTATAAACCGGGCGATATTCTTGCCGTCGGCTGCATTCCCGAATATGCCAGCGTGGCGGCGGTGGACGGCAACGTCCTGACGGTCGATGCAGATCCGGAGGCTTCAGGATCGCAGCCCCTGTCCATGGAACATGCCGCCGGGAGCCCGGTGAAAGAAATCAGTATTGTCAGCTATGCTGTTTTTAATGACGATAACGATCCGGAGTGCAAGCGCCATGAGGCGGCCCGCCCGCTACTAAAACGAAAAGTAAACGCCAGCGGTTTTTACCCCGTGGCTGAAAATATCTCTCAGATGAAAGTGAGCCAGCCTGAAAGCGGTGTCTTACAGGTTTCCCTGACCGGAAGCCCCGATCGGAACAATCTGGGCGGCATGCGGACAGGCAAGAGAACCCTGGCCGCCCGGGTATCGCTTCGAAACGACTTGGCAGCAGGGTTCGCCACCGACTGTATCAAACCGGCATCCCCGGACGGGTTGGTTTTGGAAGAGGGGCTGGATGAATCATATCCCTGTCAGATCCTCGTTTCATGGGATGCTGTGACGGAGGATGCCACGGGAAACAGCCTGGAGGAAGCAGGGTGTCCCGTAACCGGGTATCGAATTTATTTTGATTCGGTTTCCGGCGCATTCGGAAATTTTGCAGATGTTTCCCCCGGGGAAACTTCAGGGGTTGTCCTCGATGTATCGGCGATCCTGTCTTCCGAGTTTTATGTGTGTGTGGCGGCGGAAAACAGCGGCGGGTTCGGAGAAAAATCTCCGGAGACGGCCATCACCGATGTCACCGGACCGGAAAAACCGACCGGGGTTTCAGCCTCTTCCGCCGGTTTGGATAAAATATTGCTGTTATGGGATGAAAATTCCGAGTGCGATCTGGCGGGCTATTGCGTTTACCGAAAAAAGAATGCGGGCGCTTTTTTGCGTATTACGGGATTGATTCCGTCCGGCAGCGACAGCTATCTGGACACAGGGCTCGATGCCGGTGACTATACGTACAAGCTTGAAGCAGTGGATTTCGGATTTAATGAAAGTGAACTTTCGGATGCGGTGGCGGTGGAGTTGCCGTGAATGCAGGGAAACCCGGGGAAAGACGAACGTCCAACATCGAACGTCCAGCGTTCAACATCCAATGAGAGGTTGGGGTCGGATTCAGATGAGGAATGACCATCGACTTGCGGTTGGTGGGGGGAATTGGAGTAAATAGAAGTGACGTGATATCAGGCTTTACTTTTCCACGCAGTTTTTATCAAAATCAGAAAACATCCTCCAATTGGATGTTGAACGTTGGACGTTCGATGTTGGATGTTCATCTGTTTCTCTGGATGATGGACGTTCGTCTGTTTCAAACTATCTTCGGGACAAATCAAATGGCTCAAAAAAATACGATACAGCCATGCGGGGCGATCAACTCCCAGGGCATGGCCTTGGTACTTTGTTTGCTCCTGATGACAACCCTGTGCCTGGTCGGTGGAGCGGCGCTGAGCGTTTCGGAGTTGAATCAGAAAATCGTCGGCAACGGTGCCAGGCAGGTTCAGGCGCTTTATCTGGCCGAAGCCGGACGGGAACTCGCACTGGCGCATCTGCGGGAGGAGCCCCTGTGGCGGGGGGATGAAAGCGAATCGCCCCACAGCTTTTCCGGCACGCTTGAGGTGAACAGCATTCCCGGGACTTTTCGGGTTGTATTGTCGGACTGCACGGCGGATGAAAACGGCATTTTCAATGCCCTGATCCCCGCAGGGTATGTCATGGTGGAAAGCGCCGGGACCTGGGGAGACGCCTTCCAGACGGTATCGTGCATGGCCCGCCTGCGACCGCTGGAGAGTTCAGCTGCGGCGTTTCCGAATGTGGCGGTGTTGAGTTCGGGATCGGCTGCCGGCCCCCTCACGACCCTCGACGATGTTGGCGCCGAAAACAGCCTGCTGCTTAAAACCGGGGCCGTACTGCCTGTTGCCAATGCAGAGGGATTGCAGGCAACGGCGGAAATTGTCCTCCCCTGCCTTGATAACGATGCCTGGGATGCGGCACTCGGCGATTTGAAATCCTTCTGGCAGGACTCGCCCGCCGACACCACCCCCCGGATCCTGTATGTCCAGGGTGATGTAGAACTGTCCGGGGACAGACAACTTTACGGTATCGTCTTTGTGTCAGGCAAGCATATTGTTTTTGGAGACGAGTCATGCATTCATGGCGTCCTTTACGCACCGCTTGCAACCGACGTCACAATTGAAAACACCGGCGCTTCCGGACGCCTTTTTGCGGACGGCACCATCATTACGGGCCCGGGAGGGATTGAAATTACCGGGAACCCGGTGTCGGTCAGGCTTTGTGAGGATTACGTGGATTCGTTCAATATTGCGGCCGGAGCCGAGTTGGATGTCAGCATGTTTCCCGGCAGTTGGGCCTCGCCTTGAAAATCGTCCAATTTTTGTCCGGAGGTTCCCCTTCCATTGATGGCTTCCTGCCTTTACCTGATGTATTCTGCAGACGTTCGTGATATTCGAAAAAGCTCTAAAAAAAATTTATATATGTATTAAAAAAGTTAATAGTTTTTCCCGGAAGAATATTTTCCCCGTGGGCATTTTATAGGGGCCTATAAACAGGCATTCTTTTGTATTTTGTGGAGTATTCAAATAAATAGCTATAAAATCAAATTGATATAAACTTCAATCAAACCTTTCGACCTCCAGTTCCAAAGTTCGTTCTCATCCGGCATCTCTGGTACGATTATTGTATGAATACGGTAAAAAACAACAAACACCGGAGCATGTCCATGGAAAAAATAAACTGGAACAACAGCGGGTTTACACTCATTGAATTGATTCTCGTGATTTGCATCATGGCCATTATTGCCGGAATCTCGACCCCGGAAATCAGCCGGAAGGTTCGGGACTACCGGATGAGTGCCGCTGTTCGGGATCTTCAGTCGGAGATTCAAAGTGCCCGAATAAATGCCATTAAAGAAGGAGCCACGGTCGGCATCAATTTTGACTTGGGCACAAACAAGTGTACGACTTTTCTGGATAACGGCACAACCCAGGGGGCATGGGACGCCGGTGATACCGTCCTGAGTACGATGGTGATGCCGGACGGGGTGGACATGTATGCGCTGGCGTCCGGCGGCACCGTCCTTGGGTTCAGCGGCCGGGGGACGCTGAGCTTCCCACTGGCCACCGAAACGATTGAGCTTAAAAACTCCGACAACCTCTATCGGGGAGTTTCTATTCGAATTACCGGAAATTCGGTCATCGTCAGGAGCGCCGACAACGGCGCCACTTGGTTATAACAAAGAGGTTCGGACCCAGAAAGAGAGGCTGGCCATGAATGGCAGGCAGTCAAAAAACGGCGGCTTCACGCTGATTGAGCTGTTGATAGTGCTCGTTATTTTTTCAATTGTGATGGCAGCAGCGTATTCGCTGTTCAACTCGCAACAAAAATCGCATACCGCCCAATTGGCCATCGTGGACATGCAGCAGGATCTCCGGGCGGGAATGTCCCTGATGGAGCGGGATATCCGCCTGGCCGGATATGACGATCCCATCGGCACTAAAGCCGGCGCCGGATTCACGGCGGCAAGCGCTTCCCAGATGGGATTCACCATGTCGATATTTGATGGTATCGATGATGATGGGGACAAACTGGTGGATGAATGGGATGAGGCCGGCAACGCCGTTTTCGACGGGCGGGACAATGACGGGGACGGTACATGGGACGGCTATTCGGAAGAGACCTGGGTGATTAATAAAGGGGGGACAACACGGGCCATCGATCAACCGGATGAGACGGTGATCTATGGATTCAGAGCCGCCGATGACGGTAACGGTGACGGCATCGCCGATGCCGGCGCTGCACCACTCGGACGGACGGATGGCAACGGTACCTTTAATGTGCTCATGGAAAACGTCAACGCGGTGGCTTTTGCCTATGCGTATGACAATGACAATGACGGATTCCTGGACCGGGATGCCTCCGGCAACGTGATCTGGGCGGTGGACACCGACGGAGACAATGCCCTGGATACGGATATGGCCGGTAATGCGATCAACCCGAATGTCAATGATAACAGAATCCGGGCGGTTCAGGTGTGGGTTCTGGCAAGAGCCCCGAGCCCGACCCAGGGGTATGTGAATTCGCAAACCTATACCGTCGGAAGCAACGATATTACCCCCGGGGATTCATACTTGAGGCGGCTTTTGACCACTACCGTACTATGCAAAAACATGAGATAGCGCGGATAGGATAATGACGGCCGCGGGATGCGGATCGGGCATTTCCCAAGGGAGATATCATACCTATGACAACAAACTGTTTGACCGAGAACGGAGACAGCGGGTTTTCACTGATCGAAGTAATGATCGCCATCATGGTCTTTGCCGTCGGCGCACTGGCGGTTGCGACAATGCAAGGGACATCCATTAACGGAAATTCCCTGGGGCGGCAGTACACGGAAGCAACAACGCTCGCCATGACCGAACTGGAAACCCTGTCGGCACTACCCTGGCCTAATACACTGCTAACCGATACCGACGGCAACGATGTCGCGGGACTTGGTTATGGTATCGATACAGAGGCAGGGAATGACCCGGATCATAAGACCGTCGATGGAGTGTATACAATATTCTGGAACGTCGCCGACAATGAGTTCGTGAACGATACAAAAACCGTGGCCATGTACGTCACCTGGCAGGAGAAGGGAAAGACCCGGTCGGTGAGAATGCGCTACATCATTCCGAAGCGGGTTTGATTTCAGACGGAAGAGAGGTAACCATGAAGCATTTCCGAAAAACAGCATCGAACGATAACGGTGTCGCACTGATCGTTGTTCTCCTGGTACTGGCCCTGCTGACGATTATCGGCATATCGGCCACCAGCACCTCCACCATCGAGCAGCGGATTGCAGCCAGCGACAAAGTGCACGATATTGTCCTGTATAACACGGATGCCGGGATGGCGGCGGTGGCCAAACTGGTCAACCAGGCGATTTTTGACCATAGCATGACGGCAACAAGTGAAATTACCTTTACCCCCGACCTGAATACGGTTTACGACCAGATCAAATATCCGGATACCTACGATAAGGGGGCAACGGATATTCAATATACCCTGAACGGTACAACGGTCGCCATGGACGTGCACCGTTGGGCGATACGCTCGGGGGAAGGCGGGAACTCCCTTGAATTCATTACGGGGCCACAGGGTGCCGCCACCGGCGGCGGCGGCGGTGGGTATTATTATTTTCGCATTTCGGCCGTAGGCAAGGATTCGCAGGGCGTGGGTTCGCAGCTGTCCGTCAATTATATCCGGCCCGGCGATAACAATGTTGGAGGACTCTGATGATGAAAAAAAGAACGGGAGTATATTCGCTGTTCGTTGCCCTCAGCCTTCTCGTTTTCTGTCTTTCAAAGGGGTATGCAACGGAACCGAACCTGGCCGACTACACGGCATATCCGGTGTTTCTGACCCAGGCGATAACGCCCAATATTTTGATTATGTTGGATAACTCCGGCAGCATGAACTGTAATGCCTACGGGACCTACGCGGGGGATTACGGTACCGTATCGGATGCACCCTACGGCAAAGTCGATAGCCGGGTGAGGCAATCAGAGGACGACTCCGAGGACAATATCGGCACTGGTGTCAGCTATTACAATCACACCGACTTGGATCTGGGCAGTTTTGTAAACGGCAACACGGATCCAAGCTATATCGGTGTCCGTTTTCAGAATGTGGCGATCCCCCGGGGAGCGATTATCACCAGCGCGTATATCGAGTTTACCTCCAATGATGATCAAACCGAAACGACCGACCTGGCCATCTGGGGCCAGGCAGTGGATCACGCTCCGCAGTTTACAACAAACAGTGCGGATATCTCCAGCCGTACCCATACCACTGCGGAGGTCGACTGGTCCGAAGAATCCTGGACCACCGGCGGCAAGTATCAGACGCCGGATATTAAAACGATTGTCCAGGAGCTCGTCAACCGGGAAGGCTGGAGCAGCGGTAATGCCATGGCGTTTATGTTCAAGGGGACCGGCAAGCGGGACGCAGTGTCCTACGACAACACGCCGTCGAACGCGCCCCGCCTGGTGGTGGAATATGATGTGGTGGGGAGCGATTACTATTACTACGGCTATTTCGATCCCACCTCGAATTATTCCTATGCCAGTAATAAATTTTACAGGGATCCCAACGGTCCCTGGAGCGGTAACTGGCTGAACTGGCTCTGTATGCGCCGCATCGACATCCTGCGGAAGGTGCTCATGGGCGGTCTTGCCACCAGCCGGACCGGCGGGGGAAATACCACGGTGATCGGAGAGACGCCCAACCAGGCAAATCGGGTGTTCAAGAAGGATTACGATGGTACCGAGCAGGGCGGTGAGATGACGCCATACAACGACGGCGAGTACACCTACATGATGGAAGGCGGGTATATCAAGGTGTACGACAGCAGCGGAACTCATCTGGCCGACTATACCATAGAAGTTACAAAGGTAGAAACCGAAGAACCCGATGAATTTTACAACGGCAACATCGCCGGCGTCCTTCAGCGGGTGGGCGACAAGGCATACTGGGGAGACGAGTGGTTTAATCTTGGGACGGGGAGCAACCAAAGCGGCGGGCGCATCGCCAACCGGGTCGGGACGAACATGACGACCCTGATTACGGACCTTCAAAACACGGGCGCCGATACCTATAGCCCGCTTGCGGAGGCTTATTATGTCGCCGCCAAGTATTTCGCGCAGCAAAAACCTGAAGCCAGCCTGGATTATCCCACCGGCGCCATCGGATCCGTCAATGCCACCATGGACCCGTATTACCACGATTCACAATATATCCCCTGCGCCAAGAGCTTCGTGATTCTGCTGACCGATGGCGCATCCACCAAGGACAGCATGATCCCGTCCTCACTGAAGGACTATGACGGGGACGGCGATGACAACACCGCATGCGACGAATCGACCGGGTCCAACTGCGATTTCGCGGATGGTGGTACCGATTTTCTGGACGATGTCGCGCTGTGGGCCAGGACGACCGATTTACGCAGCAACCTGGATGGAGACCAGAATCTGATTCTTTATACCATTTATGCCTTCGGCAGTGACGACGATGCCAGGCAACTGCTGAAGGATGCTGCCCGGAACGGCGGTTTCGAAGACCGCAATGGAAACGGGGTCCCGGACGGCACCTATTCATCCCCCCCGGAAGATCGTCTGGAATGGGACAAAAACGGGGACGATGTTCCGGATACGTATTACGAGGCAGCTGACGGATATGCCCTTCAGGCAAAATTGCTGCAGGCCATTACCGATATTCTGCAGCGGGCCGCCTCCGGGACGTCAGCCTCCGTACTTTCGACGAACCGGGAAGGCGACGGCAATCTGGTCCAGGCCTATTTCCGTCCCGACATCACGGTCGGCACCGAAGACATACGTTGGACCGGCTACCTCCAATCCCTCTGGATCGACAGTGACGGAAAACTTCGGGAGGATACCGACGGCGATCATGCCCTGGATCCTACAAAGGACAAGTGGATCCAATATTACCAGGACCCGGGCACCGGAGATACCCGAATCAAGGAACATCACCTCGGTGCCGATGAGGCAAACTACGATGAGGTGGACCTGGAGGAGATCAAGCCCATCTGGGAGGCCGGTAAAAAGCTCCTTGCAAGGGACCCGGACGACCGGCTCATCTTTACTTACATCGATAAAAACAAGGATCAGATCATCGATGAGGGCACGTATGACGTTTCGGATGACAGCGGCGAACTCATACGGTTTGCAACCGACACCGCCAACCAGATCAAGCCGTATCTGGGGGTCCAGGACGGTGGGACATGGGCGTATCTGGGAACGAGTTATGATGACCGGGTCCAGAACCTGATCAAATACATCCGGGGGACGGACATCGCCGGCCTGCGAAAGAGGACCATGACGGTGGACGGCACGACGGGCGTCTGGAAACTCGGCGATATCGTCAATTCCACGCCCGTCACTGTTGGAACCCCCACCGGGGAATATGACAATCTATACAGCGATAAAACCTATGAGGCATATTATAATAAATACAAGAACCGGGAAACCGTGGTGATTGCCGGTGCAAACGACGGCATGCTGCATGCCTTTACCTCGTGGGTTCTGGACACCTCGGGGGACCATCCGAAATATGTCCAGCCGACGGATTCATCCGGAAATCCCTTACCCGGGGAACTCGGAGACGAGATCTGGGCCTACATCCCCCAGACGCTCCTGCCGCATCTCAAATGGCTGGCGGATCCGAACTACACCCATGTCTACTATGTGGACCAGGAACCCTATGTGTTCGATGCCCGCATATTTGCCGACGACAGCGCGCATCCCAACGGGTGGGGAACGGTGTTGATCGTCGGGCTCAATATGGGAGGCAAGCATATCTGGTCCACAGCGGACTATGGTGACGGTTCGGGCGCTACAACGCGGGACTTTTATCCCACCTACATCTGCATGGATGTCACCGAGCCCAGAAATCCCAGGGTGCTTTGGGAAAGACACTATCAAGGCCTCGGCATGAGCAGCGGTATCCCGGGTATTTTGAAGGTCGGCCGCGCCGACAAGTCCGAGACGGAAGAATGGTATGCGGTCATCGGTTCGGGATACACCGCATACGATGGCACGAGCACCCAGCCGTCCAGGATATATGTGGTCGACCTCGCCACCGGGAAGCCGTATAAGAGTACTGCCGGCAATGATTATATCTATACGGGTTCGAACAACGCGTTCTTCAATCGACCCGTCACGCTTGACAATGATCTGGACTTTCGGACGGATGCCGCTTATCTGGCGGAAAACCGGGAACTGGGATCTTCATGGGTTGCAAGTCTTTTCAGGATTTCCACCTGGGACTCGACAAATAAACCCAGCCTCGATCCCACAGGTTGGGATGTCTCCGAGTTTTTTACATCCCCCGGGCCCATCTCCGCGCCGGTATCGCTGGCTTCCGACGGCGACACCAATTCCCATGTCTGGGTATACTTCGGGACCGGCCGATACGTCAGCGAGTCGGATAAAACGGATGCTCAGCAGCAGTATCTGTTCGGCGTCAAGGATCCGCTTTTCAATGCGGACCGCGCCAACACGGATACAACCCTCGATATGACGGACCTGCTGGATGTCACCGATTATGAGGTGACGACCAGCGGTATGGTGTATCCGGGGTCCGGCAGCTGTATCACCTGGGACGATCTTTTGGCCAGGATCAAGAAGTCAGGCAGTTCGGATACGGAATGGACGGACGGTTGGTACCGGGCGCTCGACCCCGGAACACCTTCCGAGCGGTGTATCAGTAAACCGACGGTTCTGTTCGGCTCGATGTTTTTGCCGACTTACATCCCCAACAGTGATATATGCGGCAGCGGCGGGGAGAGCTATATGTATGCCCTGTATTATGAGACGGGAACAGCATCATATGACGAGTTGATTGCCAAGGGGACGGGCGCCAGCGACGAACATTGCGGTACCGACGGTACGATAAGCCAGTTCCGGCAATCCACCGGCTCCGGCGCACCGCCCAACAAGTCCGGCGTCTATAAATCGCCGAGCCAGGTCAAGGCATTTCTGCAGAAAAGCACGGGAGAAGTCACCGAAGTGAATCTGGATACCCACTTCAAGCCCCGAAGCCAGCTTTACAACTGGATGGAGAAGTAATGCAAACGTGAAACGTTCAGGGAAGAAATATCTCGAGACGTATATGATATAAAGGAGATCCCCCATGAAAAGATGGAATTCGTGGTATCGCAATATCCTGGCAATAGCCGGCGCCGCGCTTATTTTCCTGATCCCGGTATTTACAGCAACCGCCATTGCCGAGGATACGGCAGCGACCCCCCACATGAATCCGGCCCGCATCCTGAAGGCGATCCAGAAGAAGGTGACGATTCAGGAAAAGACCCCTGTCGATATTCTGGCAAACAAGGTGCGGTATGCCGTTACACCCGCAACGGTTATTGTCATGGGAAAGGATGCCATGGCCTTCAGCGATATGCCGGTGCCCTGCAAGGCAAAGGTATACTACGAAACCCGGAATAACCAGGACCCCGAGGCCGTAAAAATCGAGGTTTTGGATTTCAGCGCGACTGCCAGCAGGGCATGGGGAGGAAACGGGCCGCAATAAGCCGACAGTATCGGAAAATACAGTCGAGAAAGCTGCATGCCTCCTCGAGGGAGCGCGTTCAGCTTTCATGTTTTGTGGACGGCTGCGTCCAAAGACAGCTTTTCTGTTCACCATCGGGTGGGGCCTTGTTTTTTTTCTCTCTTGCCGATACATTGGCACGCGACATATCCTGATCAATCTATTCATCTAGGCTGATCGCCGGCGGCCGGCCTTATATCCCCCCCAAAGGCGGATCAGGAAAGGAGAAACCGTGATCCACACTTTTCGCATCTTGATGATAGCCCTTACGATTACCTGCTGTACCATGATTGCAAAGGCGGAGGTGGAGGTAACTTCCGGACCTGCCTTCACCATCGATAAGACGCCGAAAGATATTGCCGTTTCGGCGAACGGCGAACATATTTATGTGCTGACGAAGGAGGGCGATGTCCTCATATATTCACCGGAGGGAAAGCTGGAAGATACAGTTCATGTGGGAAAGGAAATCGACTTCCTGGCGGCCGGGCCGTCCGAAGATCAGTTGGTCGTCGGCAGCTCCAAGGCCCGGAGTGTTCGGACGCTTTCCCTTGAATTGATCCATAAGATCGATACAGTGGGCGAACCGTTTCAGGGGCCGGTCGACGCACCGGTGGTGATTGCCGTGTTCATGGACTACCAGTGCCCCTACTGCGCCCGTCTTTATCCCCTTCTGAAAGAGATTCTGGAGCTGAACCCCGGAAAGGTCAAAATCGTATACAAGCAGTTCCCGCTGAAAATGCACAAGGCGGCGCTATCCGCCGCGTCCGCAGCCCTGACGGCATTCCGAGAGGGAAAATTCCAGCAGATGCATGATCTCATGGAGGCCGGCTATCAATCGTTAAGCGATGAAACGATTCTTGATAAGGCGGTAAGCCTCGGGTTTAACCGGGAAGAGTTTCGTAAAGAGATGGCGGACCCTGAGGTGCTGAAGCATATTCAGGAGAATATCGCCGAGGGAAAACAGAACGGCGTAACCGGGATACCCACGGTCTTCATCAATGGGCGGCAGCTTAAAAAAAGAAGCGTTGAAGGTATTCAGGAAATGATAGCTCAGGAACTCGGAAAGAGCGGTTTATGAAAGATCCATTTTCTCCCAAAGCGGTGTGCCAGGCCTTGCTGCGAAACGGAAATATTACCGCCGTCCAGGCCCAGGAAATCCTTAAAAAAGAAGCCAGCCTGCGGAAACGGCTTGAGGATTTACGTGCCCGGCGCCGGGCCCAGAAGGGCGAAGACGGCCTGATCAACAACCCCGTGACCATCGTCGACGTTCTGATCCCCCTCAACATGCAGCGGGCCGATGATGAATTCAAGGGGCTTGACGAGGACATCATTTTTGAAGCCCTCGCCCGGCAGTGGAAGATGCCGTTTCAAAAGATAGATCCTCTTCAGCTGGATTTGAATGTGGTCACCACCACCATTCCCAAAACCTTTGCCATGAAGCACCTGGTGCTGCCCGTTGCCATCCGGGACGGCCTTCTGACTGTGGCCACCGCCAATCCCTTCAATGTGGAGATCATGGAGGACATCGCCCGGGCCAGCAACCTGAAGGTTAAAGCCGTGGTCAGCTCAAAATCCGATATCGTTAAAATCATCAGCGAATTTTTCGGATTCAAGCGCTCCATTGCCGAGGCGGAAACCCAGTTCACTCCCCCCATGGTGGACCTTGGTAATCTCGAGCAGTATGTGAGGCTTCGCTCGGCGGATGAAGTGCCGTCGACGGATCAGCATATCGTCAATGCGGTGGATCACCTCTTCAGCTATGCCTTTGAACAGCGGGCCAGCGATATCCACATCGAACCCAAACGGGAAAAGAGTCTTGTCCGCATGCGCATCGACGGGACGCTTCACACGGTCTACGAGCTTCCCCGGACGGTTCATTCGGCCATTATCAGCCGGATTAAAGGCATCAGCCGCCTGGATATGGCGGAAAAAAGACGTCCCCAGGACGGACGCATCAAGACCGAGCGGGACGGCAAGGCGGTGGAGGTTCGGGTTTCCACGGTCCCCGTGGCCTTCGGCGAAAAGGTGGTCATGCGGCTCATGGACCCAGACATCCTGTTTCAGGATCTGACCCGGCTTGGTTTTTCAGGAACGGACCTGATTCGCTATAACAAGTGCATCGACCGACCCCACGGCATCATCCTGGTGTGCGGTCCCACCGGGAGCGGAAAATCCACCACCCTGTATTCCACCTTGAAGCATCTGGCCACCCCGGATATCAATGTCACCACGGTTGAAGATCCCATTGAAATGGTCCACGAGGAATTCAATCAGATTGCCGTGCAACCGACGCTCGGGATTACCTTCGGCACGATTCTTCGCAACATTCTCCGGCAGGATCCGGACGTGATTATGCTGGGAGAGATGCGGGATCTGGAAACCGCCGAAAACGCCGTCCAGGCGGCCTTGACCGGGCATCTGGTTTTTTCCACGCTCCACACCAACGATGCGCCCTCAGCCGTTACCCGGCTGCTGGACCTCGGGGTACACTCCTTTCTGATTCAGGCAAGCGTGGTGGGACTGGTGGCCCAACGGCTGGTGAAAAAGATCTGTTCGGCCTGCATGGAAGAATTCACCATGGATGCCTCGGAGCTGACCGCCCTGGGGATCGATGTAAAGGAAAAAGGCGCGGTGACGCTAAAACGGGGGAAGGGGTGCCGACAATGCCGGAGCACCGGGTATTACGGACGCTCCGCCGTATTCGAAGTGCTTCCCTACACCGAGGCGCTCAAGCGGCTCACGACACCCGAGGCGGATCTGGAAGCCATCCGCCTGCAGGCCCGGAAAGAAGGACTCGTCACCCTCCGCGATAACGCCATACAAAAGCTTCTGGAGGGCGAGACCACCTATCAGGAGGTGCTGCGGGTGACCTGGGAGCAGGCGTAGAAAGGCCGAAGAGCGGAAGAGCCGAAGAGCGGAAGCGTCGAGGAGCGGAGGAGCAGAGGATCAGAAGATCAGAGGATCAGAAAAGCCGAAGAGTCGAAAGGCCTAAGAGGAGAATAGATCCAGCGGGGTCGTAAGGACTTTTTTTGCCGTTTCGGCTCTTCCGCTCTTCCTCCCTTCCACTCTTCGATAAACTATACGAAAAACAAAGAAACAAAAAAGCCGCGCTTCCCCAGCGCGGCTTTATAATATGCTTCAAAAGGCGTCAGTCGTTCCTCAGTTCAGCGTTGTGCTGAATTTCGTACCGGGGCCGAAGGCCGTCTGGCTGTTGAGGACCAGGACCGTGGCGGTGTTCTGTTCCGTACGCAGCACCAGGATCGTTCCAATATCTTTCGGCGGAAGAGATGTAAGGTTCTTGTCCTTGGGATTGAGTTTCACTTGTTCCTGGGTGTAGACTTGAAATTGCTGGCCCGGGGAAACGCCGTCCTTCTTGCCTTTGTCGATGAAGGCGATGGCGTGCTCCCCTATCAGTTCCCTTCGGTCTTGCGACAGCAGAATGTCTCCGGAAATCTGCGGCGTGTCTTTCGGAAGATAGATTTTGGGAGACTGTTCCTGGTAAGGCATTGCCAGATCACCGGGTTCCACGTCCCGATAATTTTTTATGATCTTTGCCAGGACATAGCCGTTTTCCTGTTGGGTGATCTCCGCGACGCCGGTATAGTAGTGCAGCATGCCGATCGCTTTTTTATTTGCCGGGTCTTTAATCGGCCCGTATGTTCGGTAGAGAGTGAAACGGCTTCCCACCGGCAGGCCAGCGGAGCCTTCCTGCCGGATATAGATAATATCGCCGGTGCTCGCAAGGTTTCTGCCATTCTCGATTTTGAAAATGACGCCGCTGGGGGAGACCGCGGGGTTGCGGATGAATCCGACCTCCGGCATGGAAGAGTACAGGAAATAGGGGGGTTCCTGTGGGGCTGGGGCTTCCGGTTCGGGTTTGGGAGCGGGGGTGGGTTTGACCTTTTCCACATAAAGCTTGCCGTTTACGACGTAAATGTGAAGTACGTCCCCCGGGTAGATCCAGTGCGGGTTTGCCAGTTGACTGTTTCGGCTCCACAGATCAGGCCAGAGGTACGGGTCTTTGAAGAATTTTTGGGAAATATCCCACAGGGTGTCCCCTTTTTGAACGGTGTAATAAAACCCGCTCTCATTTGAAACGGTTTGCGTTTGTTGTTGGGCCGACAGTTCAAACGGAAAAAAAGCAACAGCTGTCAACAGAAGAATACACCACCAGGCAATTCGTTTTATGCGGCTGTTTGTCATGTCATACCTCGCTTGTGGCTGCAATTAATTTGCTGCTGTCCCGGCCGAAATCGGAAATGCCGGAAGTCGTCCGTAGGTTGCCCTGTGGGCAAACCGTCCGAATTGTCATGAAATTGTTAGCTTTTTCAAGGGATTTTGTCAAGCTTTCAGTCCCTTTCCGCAATAGTTATCGGTCAGTACCGGAAAACGTTGAGTGATAATCATTGACCGACTCGTAAAAAGTCCAAATTAACCACAAAGGCACAAAGGACACAAAGAAACACATTGATTTATAAAACAAAAGCAAGGTTCATGCCTGAAAAGAAAAGGCCTCCCTGCAACGAGTGCAGGGAGGCCTTTAGCTTAGACTGTCGGATTAGACTGTCCGGGGTGAGGGGCTGATTACATCATGCCGCCCATTCCGCCCATTCCACCCATTCCGCCCATTCCGCCGGCACCGCCCGGCATGCCGCCGGCTTCTTTCTCTTCCGGTTTTTCGGCGATCATGGCTTCCGTGGTCAGCATAAGGCCGGCCACTGACGCTGCATTCTGCAGAGCGAAACGAACCACCTTGGTGGGATCGATCACGCCCGCTTCAATCAGGTCCTCGTAGGTGTTCTTGTCGGCGTTGTAGCCGAAGGCGCCTTCGCTGTTTTTCACTTTGTCGATTACAACGGAGCCTTCAAAACCTGCATTGTTGGCGATCTGGCGAAGCGGCTCTTCGATGGCGCGCATGACAACCTTGAGCCCGGCTTTCTGTTCGTCTTTGACCTTCAATTTTTCGAGAGCGGGCAGGCAGCGAACCAGGGCCACCCCACCGCCGGGGACAATGCCTTCCTCGACTGCTGCGCGGGTTGCGTTCAGCGCGTCTTCCACCCGGGCTTTTTTCTCCTTCATCTCGGTCTCGGTGGCGGCACCCACGTTGATGACGGCGACACCGCCGATGAGCTTCGCGAGACGCTCCTGGAGTTTTTCACGATCGTAGTCGGAGGTGGTCTCTTCAATCTGGGCGCGGATCTGTTTGACGCGGCCTTCCAGATCGCTGCGGGATCCGGCGCCGTCGACGATGGTGGAGTTGTCCTTATCGATGGTAACGCGTTTGGCCTGGCCCAGATCGTTGATGGTGAGGTTCTCGAGCTTGATGCCGAGGTCTTCGGAAACCACCGTACCGCCGGTGAGGATGGCGATATCTTCCAGCATGGCCTTTCTTCTGTCACCGAAGCCCGGGGCTTTGACAGCTGCCACCTGCAGGGTGCCTCTGAGTTTGTTCACCACCAAAGTGGCCAGCGCTTCGCCGTCCACATCTTCCGCAACGATTACCAGCGGTTTACCCATTTTGGCAACTTGCTCCAGGATCGGCAGAAGGTCTTTCATGCTGCTGATTTTCTTTTCGTTGATGAGGATGTAGGGATCTTCCAGGGAAGCGACCATTTTTTCGGGATCGGTCACAAAGTAGGGTGAGAGGTATCCGCGATCAAACTGCATACCTTCCACCACATCCAGGGTGGTCTCCATGGATTTTGCTTCCTCGACGGTGATAACGCCCTCTTTGCCGACTTTGTTCATGGCCTCGGCGATGATGTTGCCGATGGTCTCATCGTTGTTGGCGGAGATGGTGCCGACCTGGGCGATTTCCCGCTGATCCTTGGTGGGTTTGCTGACTTTGGTCAGTTCTTTGACGGCGGCTTCCACGGCAGCGTCGATGCCGCGCTTGATGGCCATGGGGTTGTTGCCGGCGGCAACCAGTTTCTGGCCTTCTTCGTAAATGGCCCGTGCCAGAACGGTGGCGGTGGTGGTGCCGTCACCGGCCATATCGCTGGTTTTGCTGGCGACTTCCTTCACCATCTGGGCGCCCATATTTTCGAATTTATCCTCGAGCTCGATTTCCTTGGCAACGGTCACCCCGTCTTTTGTGACGGTGGGGGAGCCCCAGGACTTGTCGATGACTACGTTTCTGCCTTTGGGACCGAGGGTTACCACAACCGCATCCGCCAATGTCCGAACACCATTGAGCATCGCCTCTCTGGCCTTCATATCGTATTTAATTATCTTAGCCATTTTTTTTCATTCCTCCGTATCTGTATCTTTTTTAAATTGATAAATCAGGCCGTCTATTCGATGATGCCGAGCACATCGTCTTCGCGCATGATGAGATATTCTTCTCCGTCGATTTTGACTTCCGTACCGGAATACTTCCCGAACAGGATCCGATCCCCCTTTTTTACTTCCAACGCAACGCGTTTGCCGTCATCCGCCACTTTGCCTTCGCCCACAGCGATTACTTTTCCTTCAGCCGGTTTTTCCTTGGCTGAATCCGGGATGATGATGCCCCCTTTGGTTGTGGTCTCTTCTTCTACCCGTTGTACCAGGATTCGGTCCTGCAATGGTTTCAGTTTCATCTTTCTTGTGCTCCTTTTCTGTGAATCGGTTTATTAAGTATCGTAAATGGATCAAGAATCAGAAAATTTCTAATTGAAATACTCGTTTATAATAAGCACACATTTCAATTTGTAAAGGAAAGCGGCTTAAATTTTTTCCGGGTTGCCCTGGTGCGCGGCGTGTCTGTTAATCCCCGCTGCCACCGGGCGCAGCGTCCGCCGGTTTAGAAGCTTCCTTCGATTCCGATGACCCGGATTCGGTTTTGGATTCGGATGTATTTTTGGATTTGTTCGCATAATCGGTGACATACCACCCGGATCCCTTCAGGTGGAAGCTGCTCTGGGAAATGAGCTTCTGAAGGCTGCCCTGGCAATGTGAGCAAGTGGTCAGAGGTGCGTCCGAAAATTTTTGGATAGCCTCCACGATGGCCCCGCAATGATCACATTTATATTCGTAGATTGGCATGCTGTCGTCGTTCCTCGTCCTGTTCTGTTATAACCGGCTCAAGTCGTTATCTTCATTGGGACTCATAATCGGGACTCATATTCCGGCCCCATTTTTTTGTAAAAGATAGTTCATGCTTTCAGGTTGTCAAGAACCCCGCGCTATTTTTTTTAGGATGGACTGAGTTCATCCAGGGGGAGTTGCCACTTTTCATAAAATTTCAGCACACCTGCCATGCCGGGAATGGAGACCGTCTGGAGGATGAGCCTCGTTTTTTCGTGTACCCGGGCTTCCTCTGCCATTTTCTCAGGTGGAGACGCCACGAAATTGCACAGAAATTTGCTGAACCTGACAATGTGAATGAGTTCGTGGGTCGTGATGTAAAGTGAAAAGGGAAACAGCCGGATATCCGGTGAGGTTGCCAGTACCGACAGGATTTCATGGTCCTGAATGCAGATTTTATAGAAATCGTAATTGGAAGAACCCAAGGGTCGGTCGTTTTTTTTCCCCTCATAACGGATAATCTGGGCGAGGGGGCCTGATATGATTTCCGCCGGCGTGAGATCCGCCTGGGTTTTGAAATCATAACGACGCCGCAGCCACTGGCTAGTGGACATTTTATAGTGGTTGCTGACAAGCTCTTCGGCCATGGCTGCCGATTCGGTGATGACGGCCAGTTCTTCAGCGGAAAATGTTTTGGAAGTTTCACGACTCATGATGCATTGTCCCTATCATACCCTTTCCCCCCATGCAATGGGACGCATAATCAAAAAAACAGTGGACAATTTGTATGAAATGATGTTATTCAGACTTTTTCAATAAAAAAGATTGGAGGTGATCAATTGGGCAGCGTCATTAAGAAACGTAGAAAAAAGATGAGAAGACACAAGCACAGGAAATTGCTGGCCCGGACACGGCATCAGAGACGTAAGTAAGGGAACCGGTCTGATAACCTGCCTCGATCATTCGATCATCTTATAAATAAACAAAAAAACACCCATACCGGACGTCCTCCGGGATGGGTGTTTTTTTATCTTTTTTTGGGGGGCGGGCCCCGACCTACTTATTTTTTTCCGGATCGTATTCCTTCAGGTATTTAAAAAAGTCGCTGTCCGTGGACAGTATCAGTGAGTTGCTCTTGTCCAGGGTTTTCTCATAGGTATCCAGCGTTTTGCTGAAAGAGTAGAAGGCTGGATCCACACCGTAGGCTTCGGCATAGATCCGGGTCGCTTCGGCGTCCGCCTTTCCCTTGACTTCCTGGGCTTTTTTGTAGGCATCCGATTGTATCTGTTTCAAGTCCCTTTCCTTGTTGCCGAGGATCTTCTGAGCTTCCCCCTTTCCTTCGGCCCGGTACTTTTCGGCGATCTGCGTGCGTTCGGCGATCATCCGGTCATAGACCGATTTGCGGACCTCTTTCACGTAGTTGATGCGCTTGATTTTCACGTCCACCAACTCGATTCCGAATTCGTCCAGACTGGACTGGGCGCTTGTCAGGATTTGCCGGGTGATTTTTTCTCTCCCCACCTTAATATGATAGGCGGCCTGCTGCTGTTCGGTGACTGCCCCGGTCCCCTCTTCGAAGGTCAGGGGCCGGTTGCTTTTCCGGACCGCCTCGATGAGATTGTAGGAGGTGATGGCGTTTCGGACGGACGGGTCGATAATTTCATCCAGGCGGTCCTTTGCCTGCATCATATTGCCGACCGTCTGAAAAAATTTTACCGGATCGACGATCCGCCACAGGGCGAAAGTGTCCACCCAGATATAGGTCTTTTCGAGGGTGGGAATCTGCCCCGGTTCGCCGTCCCAGGCCAGCAGCGTTTTGGGGAAATAGGTGGCTTTCTGAACCAGGGGGAGTTTGAACTTGAGCCCGGGGTCCTTGATGGGGTTCCCCACCACCTTGCCGAACTGGGTGACCACCACCTGCTGGGTTTCATTCACCACGAAGGCGGAAAGATACAGACCGAAGGCCGCGATGGCGACGACAATAATTAAAAAACCCTTTGGTTTCATTTCTTTTCACCACTTTCCTTTACGAGATTGAGCAGGGGGAGAACATTCTTCTGATCCGCGTCGATAATGTATTTTTCGCCGATTTTGGGGAGAATATCCTGGAGGGCCTCCAGGTACATTCGACGTTTGGTGACATCCTTTGCCTTGGCATACTGCTTATAAATCGCCGAGAAGCGATCCGCGTTTCCCTCGGCCTCGTTGACCCGCTCCAGGGCGTATCCCTCCGCGGTCTTGATGGTTCGATCCGCCTGCCCCTTGGCCTCGGGGATCGCCTTGTTGTATTCCTCCTTGGCCTGATAGATCATGGTCTGCTTGTCTTGGACCGCCATGTTGACATCGTTGAAGGAGGGCTGTACCGGCGTCGGAACGTTGGTTTTTTTCAATTCGACGGTGAGAACTCGGATTCCGGCTTCTGCGTTGTCCAACTCCTTTTGGAGCAGCGCTTTCGCTTCCTGCGCAATTTCGTCTCGTTTGGAAATGACTTCGTTGATGCTCCGGTCGCCCACCACCAGTCGCATGGTGGCTTCGGACATGTCGTTCATGAGCCGGCCCTCGTCCGCCACCTTGAACAGGTAGTTGTACGGGTCCTTGATCTGGTACTGGACGATCCAGGGGACCAATGCCACATTCAGATCGCCGGTGAGCATCAGGGTGACGTTGGAAGTCTCCTCCGAGGAGTCATACAGGGAACTGGTGACAGTAGCGCCCGACTGGTCGGCGAAATTCTCCCGCAGCACCCTCCGGACCGGCGGTTTGAGCACCGTTTCGATGCCTAAGGGGAGTTTGAAGTTGAGACCGGGCTGGGTGGTCCGGACATACCGCCCGAAGCGCTGAACAACGCCGACCTGGTCGACGCCCACGGTGTAGAAGGAGGTGAAGGCCACCACAACGACCACCAGCAGGGCGATGAGGAGGGGGCCGCCGGAGGGGAGTTTGAAGTTTTTGAGCTTTTCTAGAAATTCGTCAAACTGGGGCGGCACCCCGCCGCCTTGCTGCTGTTGCTGATCTTTGAGTTTGTCCCAATCCCAATTCATTTTTTGTTTCCCGTCTCGATTCGCAATTGTTAGAATTTTCGATAGGTTGCCTTAAGGTAAGAACTAATTTTTATGATATATCCTTCTTTTACTATGTTAAAGAGGGCAGGTAAGTCAAGGGAAAAGCCGGATGTTGGATGTTCAGCTGTTATCCGGGTTCTTCTTGACACCCGTGGGAGAGGTGTGTGTATGGATAAGAGGCAAGAGGCAATAGGCGATAGGCTATGGGCATATGGGGTATAGGGTAGGGTATATGGGCGGAAAACGGGAAACGGCTAAGAAATTTACGCATATCGGCGAGGTGCTGGAGCAGACGCTGAAGAACTGCCGGCGGGAGACCAATGAGACCCTGGCCGTGCTCGGGGCGTGCTGGCCGGAGGTGGTGGGGGAAATTCTCGGGAGCAACACCTGCCCGGCGGCCATGAAGGGGAAACAACTCCTGGTCCATGTGAGCAGTTCGGTGTGGCTCCAGGAAATGCGTTACCTGAAAGACGATATCATCGAGGCGGCCAACCGGGTGCTGGGGCAATCGCTTGTGAAAGACATCAGGTTCAAGGTCGGGCGGGTGTAAGGGATCGAAGAGCCGAAGAGCGGAAAAGCCGAAGAGCCGAGAATCCGAGAAGCCGAGGAGCAGGAGAGACGAAGTTTAGTTTTCAGTATTTTTCGACTGTTCCGCTTTTCCTACCTTCCGATCTTCCTGTCTTCCCAAGGGGTCGGGCAATGAATGATCTGAATGATTTAATAACAGCGGATACGATATTCAACGGGCGGCTGCGGGTGAAGCAGCCGCGGCAGGGGTATCGGTATTCGGTGGATGCCCCTTTGCTGGTGCATTTTGTCGGGCCGCTTTCCACTGAAACTGTTCTGGATCTGGGAACGGGATGTGGGATTATTCCCCTCATTCTGGCCTGCCGCTTTCCGAAAATAGCGGTACATGGAGTGGAGTTGCAGTCGGCGCTGGCCGAAATTGCCGATCGGAATGTTCAAGATAACGGGCTGGCGGATCGGGTCCGGGTTCACGCCATGGATATGAAGGAGGTGACGCCCGGATTGACCTCCGGACCCGTGGATCTGGTGGTTTGCAATCCGCCGTTTTATCCGGTGGATTCAGGACGCCTGAATCCGGATTCCCAGCGGGCCCTTGCACGCCACGAAATCGAGGTGACACTCTCCGGACTGATTGAAACCGCCGCCCGAATGCTTCGCGACGGTGGAAGATTTGCGGCAGTGTATCCTGCGGGGCGCTTGGCCGATATGCTTCTGGAAATGCGACGGGGTGGACTGGAACCCAGAATTCTTCGCCTGGTTCACCCCAAGGAAAAAGGCCCGGCGAAACTATTTCTCGTGGAAGGCATCAAGGGCGACCGGCGCCTGCTGGAGATACTGCCTCCCCTGGTGATTTACAATAAGTCCGGCGACTATACGGAAGAGGTTACCACCATGTTCCAGCTTTGATCCATCTACGGCAAAAGCTATCAGCATTCAGCTTTCAGCCGTCAGCTTGGATGAACCGACGCTATTTCCTGAAAGCTGACAGCTTGTCTTACTTCAGGCTGTTAAACACCTGCCCTGTGATGACCTTGGGATAGAAATAGGTGGATTTCCGGGGCATGATCAGCCCCTCCTCGGCGACGGCCTGCACCTGTCCGATGGAGGTGGGGTTGAGGATAAATGCCAGGTCATATTCTCCCGCGGCGACGCCCGCCTCCGCATCCTTTTCGATGCTGGTGTAGGAAATGCTTTTTTCGTTATCCAGCCGCATCTCGTCAAAACCGAGGAGTTCCATGAAGATCAGACGGGTCAGTACGGTAACGTCCAGTTCCCTGAGAGCGGCCGGGATCTGCGAACCAAACAGGCGGTCCATGGCACCGTTTTTAAGACTCAGCAGGTACGCATCGGGCTGATCCTTGATAAGGACGCCGATTTTCGTGACCGGCGTGTCCTCCCGGAGTCTGGATCGAAGCGCCGCCAAGCCTGAATCGTCCCGGGGAAACGGGGTCACCTGGAAGTAATCGGCCGCTTTATACATCAGCGAAGAACGCGCCCCGCCATCCACGCCCAGGAGCATCCGATGGGCCGGCAGGATCCTGAGGCCCGGGTCGTTCATGCTGCAAAGATACATCATGATGCCGTTGGCAGGATGATCGCTGCTGAAGCCGGGGGTTGTCTCTGCGAGCCAGTTTCGGTAGTTGAGAGCGGTTTCGTAACGGTGATGACCGTCGGCGATAAAGATCTGTTTTTCCTGAAACGCTGCCCCCACTTTTTCGCAGACGTCGGGATCGGAGATTCGCCACATCCGGTGTCGGTGCCCCTTATCGTCCACCATATCACTTTGAGCCGGACTGTCCGAAACGGCGCGTTTCAACTCGTCCAGGATCTCTCCGGTATCGGTATACAGTCCGAAGATCGAACTGAAGTTTGATTTGCACGTTTTCATCAGTTCCAGCCGTTCCGACTTGACTTTGGAAAAGGTGCGCTCGTGGGGAAGAATGATTTTTCTCTCAAATGGTTCCAGACCGACTTTTGCGATGAGCCCATAGCGGGTATAGGGGGTACCGCTGACCGTAAAGTCCACCGCTGTAAGATACATGGCCGGAGTTTCGTCCCGGAGCAGCGTTTTTTCGGCCTGCCACTTTTCAAAAAAATCGGCGGCCCTCGTATAGCGGTTGTTCTCGGGAGAATCGGTTTCGTTTATTTTGCCAAGGATCAGGCGGATAACGTTTTGGGGGTGGCGATTATAAAACTGCTCCTGTTCCAATGGAGAGATGACATCATAAGGAGGTGTCAAAACGTCCGACAGATCCTCGATCTTTTCCGGATTATAGTAAATTCCTCTAAAAGGAGATATTTCGGCCATTTTTAGATCCTTTTTTCAAATTGGTCCCGCCAATTTGATGAAAATAGAAAAAAACAAAGAAAAACAACCGGATGCAACGCCATCAGGTTGCGCATCCTATACTATAAAGAGGGGGTGGGATCAAGGGAATAGGGCAGGCGCATCTGTTTTTCCGAGTATGTTGTGTTCTATGGATAGTTGGGGCATAAGCTGGAGGTGACCCGATGTGCCAGGGCGGGAATCAGGCGGAAGCCGTCTCGAACTTGCGGATAACAGCTTCTAAAGAAAATCATCGCCTGAGCCATTGGAGATACGAACGCGCACGACATAGACAGGTTGAGCTCATTTCCTAGCCCTCATTCTGATTTTCTTAAGAATCTGTAATCCGCTTCAGACAAGCGATCCATCTTCCGCCTGATTCCCGCCCCGGCACATCTAGTTGGCGTGGTACGTGACATGGCTGCGTGGGTATTTAAAATTGGAAAAGTCTTACCCACGGCGACATCCTTACACTCTTTTTTCAGGACGATAGGCTTTATTCAAACTATCGAATAATGAATATGCGATTACCCCTGTTTTTCCGGGTTTTTCAATATTGACAGCCTTCTGCAAACACGTTATGTAGGGCATCTTAAATTTGACCGAACCAGGGTAATGGAGAGGTTGCCGAGTGGCTGAAGGCCCCGCTCTCGAAAAGCGGTATCCCGACAAAATCGGGATCGTGGGTTCGAATCCCACCCTCTCCGCCACGGATACCGCGTCACTTGCCCTCTATGGAGAGATGACCGAGTTGGCTGAAGGTGCACGACTGGAAATCGTGTGTGTCGTTTATAGCGGCACCGAGGGTTCGAATCCCTCTCTCTCCGCCACTTCTTTTCCAGCGCAGGTGCCTCCCGGGGGCGGCCGTCGCGGCGGTATCGAACAGGTCGCGATCCGGCACTCCGTCACCGGGTGTCGCTTTTATCATTTGAAGTCGTCCCGACGAGGGACTTGGAAATCTTGACTATGTCCTATCTCGTGCTGGCAAGGAAATATCGCCCGCAAACATTCGAAGAGGTGGTAGCCCAGGAGCACGTTACCCGCACCCTGACCAACGCGGTGACTTCCGGACGGGTGGCTCATGCCATCCTGTTTTCCGGCCCCCGGGGGACGGGCAAGACCACGGTGGCCCGCATTTTGGCCAAAGCCATGAACTGCGAACAGGGCCCCACGGCGGTTCCCTGCAACCAGTGCCGTTCCTGCATGGAAGTCACGGCCGGCCACTCGGCGGATGTATTTGAAATAGACGGCGCCTCCAACAACTCTGTGGACCAGGTCCGGGAGCTTCGGGACAATGTCAAATACATGCCCTCCCACAGTCCCTACAAAATCTACATCATCGACGAAGTGCATATGCTGAGCATCGCCGCCTTCAACGCACTGCTGAAAACTCTGGAGGAGCCGCCGGCGCATATCCTTTTCTTTTTCGCCACCACCGAGCCGCACAAAATCCCCATTACGATTCTTTCCCGGTGTCAGAAATACGATTTCAGACGAATCGGCACGGGGCCGATTTTGGGTCATCTGAAATCCCTGTGCGTGAAGGAAGACATCGGTATCCCCGACGAGAGCCTTCAGCTCATTGCCCGGGAAGCGGCGGGCAGCATGCGCGACGGCCTGAGTTTGCTCGACCAGGTCATGGCCTGTGCCCAGGGGGAGATCACCCACGAACAGGTGCTCGACATCCTGGGGGCGTTCGATTCGAGCGTTCTTTTCTCCATGTCCGATGCGGCCGGCCGGGGGGATGTGCCCCGGCTCCTGACCCTGCTCGACAGCCTATACAACAGCGGCCGGGATCTTAAAAAGCTTTATGGGGACTTGCTTCGACACTTCAGGGACCTGCTGGTGGTCAAGCTCGCCGATGGCGCGGAGGCGCTGGTGGACCTGTCGGCGGAGGAGATCGAACAGATGCGCAAACTGGTGGCCGAAATATCCGTCTCTCATCTGGAACAGATGCTGGACCTTTTTGCCCGGGAAGAGACGCCGGTGCGCCTGTCCACCCAACCCAAACTGGCCATGGAAATGGCGCTGGTGCGGCTGGCGCGGCTGAAGCCCGTTCTTTCCATCGAGGCGCTGATCGAGCGACTGGATGCACTCAGGCGGGAGGTGGCTGAGAATCCTTCCGCGATGCTTCCGGATGTTTCAGCGACGTCCGGCGGCTCCGTCATGGAAGACCCTCCGGCCTATTCCGCTGCGCCCCGGTCCGGGGGCGCCCATGCGGCACCACCGGTACCGGAAACCAAAAGGTCACAAAATTCACAAAGGAGCCCTTCCGACACCTGGCAGGCGATCCTGGATAGAATATCGCGAAAGCATCCTTCACTGGCGCCCCATTTGGCAAGCAGCACGCTCGTCAGGATAGACGGTAACACCTTGGAAATCGAGGTGAACGGAAAGCCGTTCAACCTCTCCAGGATTCGGATGCCAAAAAGCATGGATATCCTGAAAGAGGCTTGCAGCCGGTTGATGGGCAGGGAGGTGGATGTTCGTATTCTGGAAAAGCTGACCGAGGTGGAAGATACGACAGCCATAAAAAAAAAGGAAAACCAGGTCCGGGCCGAGGCCATGGGACACCCCCTGGTGAGCGACATCATGGAGGTGTTTGATGCCAAGGTGGTGGATGTGAAGATATTGAAAAAGGATGAAGGCTGAAGAATGAAAGTTGAAGCCTGAGGGCTTTTCTTTCGACCTGTTGACTGAGAGTCGATTAAATAACGAGCAGCTGATGGCTGAGAGCTGAGAGATTCCCGATATCGGGACGAGGAGGTATGTAAAGATGAAAGGTATGGGCAACATGATGAAGCAGGCCCAGCAGCTTCAGGCGAAAATGATGAAGATGCAGGAAGAGGCGGCCCTTGAGACCGTTGAAGGTTCCGCGGGCGGCGGCATGGTGAAGGTGGTGGCCAACGGAAAGCAGCAGATCCTTTCCGTCAGTATTGAAAAGGAAGTGGTGGATCCGGAGGACTCGGAAATGCTTCAGGACCTGGTGCTGGCGGCGGTGAACGACGCACTGACAAAATCCCAGGAAATGATGGCGCAAAAAATGAGCAAACTCACCGGCGGCATGAATATCCCCGGGCTGATGTGAGACGGGGCCATGAATCATTATCCTGCGTCTATTGTAAAACTTATCCGGAACTTCTCCATGCTCCCCGGCATCGGCGAAAAGACGGCGGAACGGCTCGCGCTCCATGTGCTTAAAGCTCCGAGAAAGGCCGCTGAAGCGCTTTCCCAGAGTCTTATGGAAGTAAAGGACAAGGTCCGGCTCTGCGGCATGTGTTTTTCCCTGAGCGACAGCGATCGCTGCAATGTCTGCAGCGATGTCACCCGGGATGGCGGACAGCTATGCGTCGTGGAGCAGCCGGCGGACATGGTTTCCATCGAAAAGTCGGGGGGCTTCCGCGGCCTGTATCATGTGCTCGGCGGATGCCTTTCACCCATGGACGGTATCGGCCCGGAAGAAATTCGTATCGAAGAACTCGTGAGAAGAGTTTCTTCCGGCAGTATCCGGGAGGTGGTGCTGGCCACGGGCACCGGTCTGGAAGGCGAGTCGACGGCTTCTTTTATCGCCCAGCGACTGAAAGGCCTTCCGGTCAAGGTGAGCCGGATTGCATCGGGGGTGCCGGTGGGTGGAGACCTGAAATATATCGATCAGCTCACCCTGAAGCGCGCCATGGAGACCCGGCATGACCTGTAATACCCGGCCGCAGGAAGCGCTGAGCGCTTCGGATATTTTCGAGTGCCGGCAGTGCGGGGAGTGCTGCAAGGGCTTCGGCGGAACGCTTCTGACCGAAAGCGACGTGGGTGCGATTTCCGAATACCTCGGGATGGCCCCCGATACATTCCTTGAAACCTGCTGTACCGAGTCGGGTTCCGGCCGGGTGCTGATTCAGGGAGAAGACGGGTACTGCATCTTCGCCGATCATGCGCTCTGCAAAATTCATCCGGTCAAACCCCGCATGTGCAAGGCCTGGCCCTTTATCGAGGCGGTATTGAGAGATCCGCACAACTGGCAGGTGATGGCCGGGGCCTGCCCGGGTATTCGGCCGGATGTTCCCGAAAGCGCGGTCGTCCGGTGCGTCAGGGCCGCCCTGGCAGCCCAGGCCGCCGGGCGGGATACATGAAGGGGAGCCGGCAATGATCGGCATCTATGATTCCGGGCTTGGTGGACTGCAGGTGCTGCGGGAAATGCAGCGGCAAGTGCCGGATTATGACTTTTTATATTTCGGTGATACGGCCCCGGGGCCTTTTGATGACAAAAGTCCGGAGTTCGTGGCCGCTAAGACGGCCGCAGGTCTTTCCCGGCTTGCGGACCTGGGGGCGTGTCTTCTGGTGGTGGCCGATCACGGTGCCGCCGCCTGCCTGACGGGAGGTATTCGGGACCGGCTTCCCGTCCCCATGATCGACATCATCAGCAGCGGTGTTGTCCCCGGTGCAATTTCCCTTGACCCGAAATCCTTGGGAATTGTCGGGACGCCGCTTGTCGAATCCACCGGAGCACACCGCCGCGCAGTGAAAGAAGCGCTTCCGGAAACCCGAATTTTTTCCGCTTCCGCGTTTCTGATGTCGTCCCTCGTCGATGCCGGCAGGCTCAAGAAACCCGAAACCGCCATGATCGTGAAAAAGTATCTCCACTTTTATAAGCTGAGGCAGGTCGATGCCCTGATCCTGGGGAGCAATCACTACACGCTTCTGATGCCGGTGATACAGAGAAAGATCGGTAAGCGGGTCGCCGTG
>JBECKW010000030.1:0-7335 GCA_040235505.1 Desulfobacterales bacterium | reverse complement strand
CCGCCGAATACCGGGACCAGGATGTGGTGGCCCATCTTCGGGGCCGTACCGAGGCCTTCCTTCAGAAGGCGGGGCGCCGACCCCGGATTCTTCTGGCCAAGATGGGCCAGGACGGCCATGACCGGGGGGTCAAGGTGGTGGCCACGGCCTTTGCGGATTTCGGTTTTGACGTGGACATCAGTCCCATGTTCCAGACCCCGGCGGAGGTGGCCAAGATGGCGGTGGAAAACGATGTGCACGTGGTGGGGGCCTCGTCGCTGGCCGCAGGTCACAAGACCCTGGTGCCCCAGCTCATCGAAGCGCTGAAGATGGAACAGGCCGGGGACATCCGGGTGGTGGTGGGCGGGGTGATTCCCCCGGCCGACTACGAGCCGCTGAAGGCTGCCGGTGCCGTCGGGGTGTTCGGCCCCGGCACATCGCTCATTCGGTCCGCCAACGAGGTGTTGGATGCGTTATGATGCCACATTGGACGTTGGATCCCGCCCCGGCGGGATTGGACGTTCGTCTGTTTCTCAATCGGTCTTTTCGCCGGATCTTGAATACTATATCGAGGGCGTAAAAAGCGGCAGCCGGCGGGTGCTGGCAAAAGCCATCACCCTGGTGGAAAGCAGCCGCCCCGAACACCGGCGGGCGGCCCGCAGGCTCATCGAGGCCCTGCTGCCCTTCTCCGGCCGGGCGATCCGGCTGGGGATCACCGGGGTGCCGGGGGCCGGGAAGAGCACCTTTATCGAAAGCTTCGGCACCCTGCTCACGGGAAAAGGACTCCGGGTCGCGGTGCTGGCGGTGGACCCGAGTTCGAAACGCAGCGGGGGCAGCATCCTGGCCGATAAAACCCGCATGGAGAAACTTGCG
The DNA here is from genome assembly GCA_040235505.1 of Desulfobacterales bacterium. Classification (GTDB taxonomy): domain Bacteria; phylum Desulfobacterota; class Desulfobacteria; order Desulfobacterales; family JAFDDL01; genus JBECKW01. The sequence continues at coordinate 6,483 of JBECKW010000030.1, read as the reverse complement.
GCGGACCCCGATGCGTTCATCCGGCCTTCGCCTTCGGGCGAGACCTCGGGCGGGGTGGCCAAAATGACCCGGGAGGCCATGCTGCTGTGCGAGGCGGCGGGCTTCGATGTCATCATCGTTGAAACCGTGGGGGTGGGCCAGAGTGAAACCACGGTGGCCGGCATGGTGGATTTTTTCCTGGTGCTCATGATTACCGGAGCCGGGGACTCGCTCCAGGGCATCAAGATGGGGGTCCTGGAGCTGGCCAGTGCAGTCGCCATTAACAAGGCCGACGGCGAGAACTTCGGGCGGGCCGAGCGGACCCGGAAGGAACTGGCCGATGCCCTGCACCTGATGCATTCGGTATCTTCGGGCTGGCAACCCCGGGTGGTGACGTGCAGCGCACTCACCATGGCGGGCCTTGCGTCGCTGTGGGACATGATTCTGGAGCATAACCGCTATCTTTCGGACTCGGGAATCCTGGAGTCCCACCGAAAGCAGCAGAACCTCGAGTGGATGTGGGCGCTTCTGGAGAACCGGCTCAAGGACCGGTTCATCAACTGCCCGGGCGTGCGGGAAAAGATCGCGGAACTGGAGGCCCGGATTTTAAAGGGCGATGTGACGCCGACGGTGGCCTCCAGGGAGCTTTTTCTTCTCTATATCAACACCCGTTCATCCGAAGATGAGAGCTTTCAGCTTTCAGCCGTCAGCTTTCAGTCAGGGATAATTTAAAAACATTCAGCTGATAGCTGAGCGCTGACAGCTGAAAGCTTCATCCGGAAGTTTTATCTCCGGATGAAAATAAGGAATACTTTCAATGCAGCCATCATACAATTTTCCAGTCATGACTGCCGACGAGGCGGCCTGCCATATCTGCAGCGGGGCCACCGTCGGTTTTTCGGGGTTTACCGCGGCCGGCGCCGCCAAGGCGCTTCCGGGAGCGATCGCGCGAAAGGCGATCCGGGAACGGGAAAAGGGAAACAAATATAAAATCCGGGTATTCACCGGAGCAAGTACCGGCCCGAGTTTCGATGACGTCATGGCCGAAGCCGGCGCGGTCAGCTTTCGGGCGCCGTACCAGTCCTCGCTTCCGCTTCGAAAGCTGATCAATGCCCAGGAGGTGGAATTCGTGGACATGCACCTGTCGCATGTGGCCCAGCATGTGTACGAGGGGTTTTACGGGGGAATCGATGTGGCCGTGGTGGAGGCCACCGAGGTGATGCCCGACGGGCGGGTGTATTTGACCACCTCCATCGGGGCCTCGCCCACCTATCTGAAGCATGCGAACAAGGTCATTATCGAGGTGAACCGGTATCATCATCCAAGGCTACGGGAGATGTCCGACATCCTGGACATGCCGCCCCGGCCGCGCCGGATGCCCATTCCCATCCACGCCCCCATGACTAAGGTCGGATGGCCCTATGCGGCGGTGGATCCCCGGAAAATCATCGGCGTGGTGGAAACCGACGAGGCGGACGGGGTGAAAGGGTTTTCAGATCCGGATGAATCGCACGTGGCAATTGCCGGCCACGTGGTGGAATTCATTCTTCATGAGCTTGCCGCCGGACGGATTCCAAAACAGTTTCTACCCTTCCAGTCCGGCGTGGGAAACGTCGCCAATGCGGTCATTTCCGCCCTGGGCAAGCACCCGGGTATTCCGCCTTTTTACATGTATTCGGAGGTCTACCAGGACGCGCTCATCGAACTGATGGAAAACGGGAAGCTTCTGGGGGCCAGCACCTGCAGCCTGACGGTGACCGACGACTGCCTGCAGCGGATATATGAAAACATGAACTTTTTCGTTCCCCGGATCGTGATGCGGCCCCATGAGATTTCCAACAATCCGGGGGTGATCCGGAACCTTGGAGTGATCTCCCTGAATACGGCCCTGGAGGTGGATATCTACGGAAACGTCAACTCCACCCATGTGTGCGGTACCCGGATGATGAACGGCATCGGCGGCTCGGGGGACTTTACCCGAAACGCCTACCTGTCGTTTTTCACCTGTCCGTCTACAGCCAAAAACGGGGATATCTCCAGCATTGTCCCCATGGCGTCCCACGTGGACCACAACGAGCATTCGGTCCAGGTGGTGGTCACCGAGCAGGGACTGGCGGACCTTCGGGGACTGGGGCCCATGCAACGGGCAAAGGCGATTATTGAAAAATGCGCCCATCCCGATTACCGGCCCTACCTTCTGGATTATATCAAGGGCGGTTCGGGGGGGCATATACGTCACGATCTGAGAAGGGCCTTCGAGCTTCACTGCAACCTGTTGGCGCATGGCAGCATGCGTCCGAGGGGCTGATGCGAGCGGCTTCGAAGAAAATGAAGTGATTTTTTATTTAACCAAGAACGGGGAGCCTGCGAAAAGATGCGGTTCGCCACGAAGAAAACATCAGGAAGAGAGGTTTGAAATGTACAGTACCAGCAACAGGGAACCCGCGCTCCGGGAAAAGAATGGATCGGCACCCAGTGTAGATATGGACAATATGGAAATTTTGGAAAAGGCGATCGTGTTGGTAAGAGAAAATGCGCCGCCGCACCGCGAACTGATCGGGCGGCTGGCCATGGCGGCCCAGGAGATGGCCGGTATCGAGCCCATTTTCGGGCTGGATGAGCGGTTCATGACTTACACGGATCGACCGAAAGCGGTCGCAAAGACAATTTTGGATGGTTTGCGTTATAGCCGATAAAATCGCTTCAGATTTCCGACTTCTGGCCTCCGGCCTCTGACCTCTTTCCCTACTCGTTCTCCCGGGGGACACTGAAGGAATATCCGATGCCGTAAACCGTATGAATGATTCGTTGCCCCGGAAGGTATTGGGACATTTTTTTCCGAAGGTTGCTGATATGACTGTCGATGGTTCGATCGTATCCTTCGAAATCGCTGCCCTGGACAGTTGCGATAAGATCGCTGCGGGTAAATACCTGCTCGGGCCGACTTGCCAGCAGCTTCAGCAGTTCGAATTCGATGGGCGTCAAGTGAAGATCCGATTCTGAAATGTAGGCCTTATGGCTGGTGCTGTTCACGACGACGGGACCTGATACCAGCTTTTCATCCGTATGGTGTGAATAGGTTCGTCTCAGGACCGCCTTGACCCGCGCCACCACTTCACGGGGCATGAATGGCTTGCAGATATAGTCGTCGGCCCCCAATTCAAACCCCAACAGCCGGTCGGCGTCCTCCACCTTGGCCGTCAGAAACAGGATGGGAATGTTTGAAATGTTGCGTATTTTTTGAAATACGGTGAGTCCGTCGTCCCCGGGCAGCAGGATGTCCAGAAGAATCAGATCCGCCGAATTGGCCCGCAGTTCGGGAAGCACTTCATCGCCCCGGTGAAGCATGGCGACCTTGAAACCATCCCGTTCCAGGTAGTCTTTCAGCAGGAGCGCGATTTTTCTGTCATCTTCCACAATTAATATTTTGTATTTTGACGTCTCCATCAGGCACTCCACTTCGCCGTTGCAACATGTCCTGTTTAAGCGTTGATAATCGGCAGCTGGATGTTGATCATAAGACCCCCCAGTTCGGAATTTTGAGCTGAAATCGTTCCGTTATGATTATCAACGATGCTTTTGCAGATGGCCAGCCCCAGTCCGGTGCTTCCGTTTTGTCGGCTGCGGGAAGGGTCCGCCCGGTACAGGCGTTCGAACAGCCGGGGAAGCGCTTCTTCCGAGACACCCGGCCCCGTATCTTCAAAAGAGATATTGAGCGTGCCGTTGTGTCTCGTCTGGCGGATCGTCAAAAACCCCGGCTTATTGGTGTGAGTGAGGGAATTTTCAAGAAGGTTCGTAAACAGCTGCATCAGCCGATCGCGGTCTCCCCGCATTTTCAGATCCGCAGAGGCCGGGTCCAGGTGGATATTGATGGACATCCCGTTTTCCTCCATACGGGTTTTAAAAAAATAGATCGTCTGGGAGAGGACCGGAACGGGCTTGATGACTTGCATTTCCATGGGGGCCGAACCGGCCTCTGAAAGTGATAAATAATGAAGATCGTTTACGATTTTGCTGAGATGCTTGGCCTCGTCGCAAAGGGAGGAGAGGGCGGCCGGATCCGGTTTCCGAATCCCCTCCTGGAGTGCCTTGATTTCTCCGATCAGTATCGCAAGGGGGGTGCGCAGTTCGTGGGAGATATCCGAGAGCCACTGCCTCTGGTTGCGTTCATAGATTTCCAGTTTTTGGGCCATGGTGTTGAACTGCCGGGCAAGGGCCCCCAGTTCATCCTTGGAAAGCACCGGAATCCGGGTCTTGAATTCGCGTTCGCCCAGTGCCTCCGCGGCGGCGGAAAGCCGTTTGATGGGCGCAAGAAGGTGTTTTGTAAGGATAAAGGCGATGATGATGGAAATCAGGAGCACGACGGCCCCGATGGTGTGAAACACCCTGGATTGCTTTTTCATGAATTGCTGGTCCAAGGGATGTGTCAGATCGTCTCCGAATATGAGCCCTACCCACCCGACAATGCTGCCGTCCACCTTGAGCGGTATGGTGGAAACTTCTTTGAACGGGTTGTTTTCACCGGCGATCAGGTTTTTATCGGCGTCGAAAAGGCTGAGATGGGGATACAGCCGCCTCGGTGGAGCGTTGGGAAGCGCGGAAAGTGCGATTTCCGTAGCCACGGAGGCATCCGAGGCCAGAAATTTGTCCGAGCCTGATGGCCCATAGAGCTGTTCATTACTCGGCCATTTTTCAAGAACGAGTTTACTGAACAAGTTGGGATCGTTGATGAAAGGGTTCCAATTACCATATATGTGATAATAATCCGTCAGGGAACCCCCGAAGACCGCCAGTGTTTTCATCCCCTTAAACCGCAGGTAGGCCGAGAAGTTTCTGTTGGCAAAATATCGGTTTGCCGTTACCACCATACTCACGCTGGCGATGGATACGGCCAGGAAGGCTAAAAATATCTTTACGGGCAACCTGATTTTCATGCTGTCGAAATAATGAAAAAGTCTGTTTCGATTTTAATTCGTGGAATCATTCCGCAACGTTCCATTTGCCGATGTCATAGCAGATTCCGGGAAAGGCGTAAATAATATAAATAAAGACACCCAGGGCAATCGCATGTAGGATGTGACGATGTCATCGGGGTCGGAATCGCCATCGGGATCGAAAAGGCTCGATTGCGATCCCGACACCGATGGCGACCCCGATAATGACATCATTCGATTTTACATGCGATCGCATTGTAAGGGCGCCGCCTCTAATGGAAAATCGTCATAAAAACTCGGCAGTGCTTTTTTCTCGACAATCGTACTGTTGTGGGATATTCGAAAGATCCAGAGGGATTCTCCATATTTTATCCATAATTCCATGTTAACTTATCTCTTCTAGAATTAGTACGGGGGGATTTTGCCATGCCTTCATCCGGTATATTCGCAAGTGATTTCGGATTTCAGGAGAAGGTTTTTTAAATCGAGCTGCTTTCCACGAATTCATCCACTGAATAAAGGGAAGCCGGCACCTAACGCTTTCCCCGGATCGGGGAACAGGGAGGTAAACATGAGAAATTCATTTAAAGGGTTTTCAACATTATTGGCTGGCGCCGCGGCCCTTACGATGGTGTTCGCGGGCAATGCCTTTGCCGCCGCCGATCGGCCGACCATCTCCGATGGCGCGCGCGCATTGGCCACGATTGAGGTTCAAAATGTCATGAGCAAGCATGAGTACTATCATGCCGCCGGCTTCAACCTTCAGGAAGTCAATGATCTGTGGGTGAGCGAAGACGGTCCGAACGCCAAGACAGCGGCTTTCTTCAGCCCCGCCTGGGTCATGCAGGGCATCGCTACGATCAAGAAGAATTACGGCGAAGGACACGAGTCGGACAAAAAGGCCGCTTTTAAGGAATTGCAGAAGATCTATCCCTCACTCAAGGACGTCGATATCGAAAGCGGCGATGTCGGCGGTGAATTTGCCATGCACACCAGCACCACCCCGATCATCGAGGTCGCCGGAGACGGCAAGACGGCCAAAGGCGTATTTTACTCACCGGGTATAGGGCTCACCCCGCATGTGAGCGGTTCGAGCGTTCAGGTCGGCTCGATTTTTTTCTGGGAAAAATATGCCGCCGACTTCATCAAGGAAAACGGCAAGTGGAAGATCTGGCACCTGGGAATGTATTATGACTTTGCACCCAGTCTCCCCGAATCGATGACCGCGAATCTGGGCACCGGCAAGGCTGAACAGGCCGAAGAAGGCCGTGGCGGCGCGCCTGGCGGCGGACCTCCTCCCCAGCAGGCCCAGAAGGACAACCGCGAGAAGGGCGAGAAAATGACGGCAGAAGAGATCGCAAAGGGCGGTATGCTTCCCAACCCTTACAAATACCCGAACTGGTCTCCGGACCGGAAGAACCTGATCACTCCGATGTTCCCCGAGCCGTACTACACCTTCAGCGAAACTTTCAGCTATGGACCATACGACAGCAACAACCAGTATAATGAGCAATTTAAGAGGGAGTATAATAACGCCTATTATAATGCGGAGAAAAAGTAACGGAAGCAT
>JBECKW010000367.1:0-3544 GCA_040235505.1 Desulfobacterales bacterium | reverse complement strand
TTGTTGGGTCCGCTTTGTTTCAGGACGGGATTTTATTTTTTAGACGCGTATCCGTCGGCGTACCAGCCGCCGCCTTTAAGGCTGAACGTGCATGAGGAGATGATCTTTTTTGCAATACCTTTGCATTTCGGGCATTCAACTTCCTCGGTACCCATTTTTACAAATTGTTCGGTAACGGTCCCGTCTTCCGGGCATTTGAACTCGTATATCGGCATGATTGTTTCCTCCGGCAATCAATTTTTTCTGGCCATATATTAAACAAAACTTTGGCTTTGTCAAGTGAGACACGATATCAACGAATATATTGAGGCGCTGAAAAAGTCTCCGGAAATGGGATACCAGGTGACGTTTCACCAGGTTCTTCCGGGTGCGGAGGCGGACTGGTCTTCGACGAAACGTCCGTTTCCGGTTGCTTTGGAGAACATTCTCGCCGATCAGGGCATACCATGCCTTTTTAAACATCAGGCGACGGCCATCGATCGGGTGAGGGAAGGGGGGCACGTGGTGGTGGCGACCCCCACGGCTTCGGGGAAATCCCTGGTGTATAACCTGCCGATGGTCGAGGCGGTTTTATCTGATGAGGAGGTATCGGGCCTCTATATTTTTCCCTTGAAAGCGCTGGCCCAGGATCAGCTCCGGGTGTTTAAGGGCCTTGCCGATGCGTGTCCGGGGCGGACGCCCACCGCCGCCATCTATGATGGGGACACAACAGCCTGGTTTCGAAAGAAAATTCGAGACAACCCCCCGAATGTTCTCATGACCAACCCGGAGATGCTTCACCTCTCCCTGCTCCCCCATCACCTGCAATGGGCCGCATTTCTGCGGCGGCTCAGGCTGGTGGTCATCGATGAGGTCCATACGTATCGCGGAATAATGGGCTCCGGTATGGCCCTCGTGTTTCGAAGGCTGCTTCGCATCTGCCGTCATTACGGTGCCCGGCCGACCTTTGTGTTCTGTTCCGCCACGGTGGGAAACCCAGCCGAGTTGGCAGGGCAGCTCACCGGACTTTCTGTGACCGCCATCACCCGAAGCGGTGCTCCCCGGGGGAGGCGGCACCTGGTGATGATGGATCCACCGGCCGGGCCCGTTCAGACCACCATCGGTCTTCTCAAAGCCGCCCTGAGCCGGGGACTTCGGACCATTGTCTATACCCAATCGAGGAAACTGACCGAACTGATTGCCATGTGGGCGGCCAATCGGGCCGGTGCCTATGCAGGCAGGATCAGTGCCTATCGTGCCGGATTTCTTCCGGAAGAACGACGGGAGATTGAAGGAAAGCTTGCCAGCGGTGAGCTCCTGGCGGTTATTTCCACCTCGGCCCTTGAACTCGGGATCGATATCGGCGACCTGGACCTGTGTATTCTGGTGGGGTACCCGGGCACGGTGGTATCCACCTGGCAGCGGAGCGGCCGGGTCGGCCGAAGCGGTCAGGATGCCGCCATGGTGCTTGTTGCCGGAGATGACGCCCTGGACCGGTTTTTTTTACGAAATCCGGATCGATTGCTCTCCCATCCGCCGGAGGCGGCGGTGGTGAACCCGGAAAATCCGGATCTCCTGGCCCGCCATCTGCCCTGTGCCGCCGCTGAATTGCCCCTTTACGACCACGAGCCGTTTCTGGACCCGCCGGCGGTCCGGAGGGCCGTGCACTCCCTCGAAGAATCGGGGGCGCTTCTTCGAAGCGCCGATGGCGGTCGTTTGTTTTCAAAGCTCAAGTCCCCCCATCGTCACGTGGATTTAAGGGGAACCGGGCAGCGTTTTCACATCGTATCCAGGGACAGTGGAGAGAAAATCGGTGAGATCGACGGATTCCGGGTCTATCGGGAAACCCATCCCGGCGCTGTCTACCTTCATCGTGGGGAGACCTGGCGGGTGGATGCCCTGGAGACGGAAACCTTCCGGGTGACCGCCACCCCGGCCGAGGTGAACTATTACACCCGGGCAATGGCCAACAAGCAGACGGAAATTCAGGAAATATATGATGAACGAAAGGTGTTTGGGACCACCGCCTCATTCGGCCGGCTGAAAGTCACCGATCATGTCATAGGGTTTGAACGGGTGCAGGTCCGAGGGAACAAATTGATCGGTCGCACCCCCCTGGACCTGCCCCCACAGGTATTCGAAACCGAAGGCCTGTGGTTTGTGGTGCCCCAGCGGGTTCAGGCGGCCACGGAGGCACGGCTGCTTCATTTTATGGGGGGCATCCATGCGATGGAGCATGCCGCCATCGGCATTTTTCCGCTCCTGGTGATGGCCGACCGGAACGACCTGGGCGGCATTTCAACACCGTTTCACCCCCAGGTTGCCGGGGCCGCCGTTTTTATTTACGACGGTATCCCCGGTGGGGCCGGGCTGTGCCGCCAGGCGTTCAAACAGGCTTCGGATCTCATTTCATATACTCTCCAGGCGATAAAAAGCTGCCCCTGCGAAACCGGTTGCCCGGCCTGTGTCCATTCCCCGAAATGCGGTTCCGGGAATCGACCGATCGATAAGACCGCGGCGATTTTTATCCTGGAGGAAATTGAAAAGACCGGGCTCATGACGGCGAAACCGGCGGCGGCTCCTGAAAAGCGACCCCGATTTAGGTCCCGGGCCGGGAGAAGACCGTTTGCCGGACGCATGAAAGCGCCGGTTGCACGAGCGGGAGCTTCGGATTGCCATTACGGCGTGTTCGACCTCGAAACCCAGCTTTCGGCCCAGGATGTGGGCGGCTGGCACCGGGCGGACCGGATGCGGGTGAGCTGCGCCGTGCTTTACGATTCAAAAGAGGATTCCTTTTTCGAATATACGGAAGATCATGTCCACAGGCTCATCGAGCATCTGCAACGGCTGGAACTTGTCGTCGGCTTCAATGTCAAACGCTTCGACTACCGGGTCCTGTCCGGGTACGCGGACTTCGATTTTTCGCGGCTTCCCACCCTGGACCTTTTGGATGACATCCACCGCCGCCTCGGTTTCCGGCTCTCCCTGGACCATCTGGCCCGGGTGACCCTGGGGCATCAGAAAAGCGCCGACGGACTCCAGGCACTGAAGTGGTGGAAAGAGGGACGGCTTCGGGAAATCATCGACTATTGCCGGAAGGACGTCGAGATCACGAGAGATATTTACCTGTACGGCAAAAAGAACGGTTTCCTGCTGTTTAACAGCAAGGCGGGCGGGACGGTGAGGGTGCCGGTGGGGTGGTGATCCGGCGAAGCCGGATGCTGGGAGGCCGGGATGCTGGGAGGCTGGGATGCGGAAAGGCGAAGAGCTGAACCGCTGAAGAGCTAAAGAGTGGAGGTCAGAGGACAGAGATCAGAGGTCAGAAAAAGATCTAAATGCCAGAATTCCTTTTATGGTATTTTAATCTGCGCAAATCTGCGTAATCTGCGGATCACTTTGTTGAAAGCGTGGATCGTATTTCTTCCAGGGTGGGAGACTCCAGCTCGGTGTCGAATTTTAAGTGAAACGAATAATCGTCGAAAATGTTCGGGCTGACGGCGACAATAACGCCTGTTATTTGGATATACGTCTCAGGTGATTCGCTTTCGGATGTGATATGGATTGA
>JBECKW010000320.1:0-25487 GCA_040235505.1 Desulfobacterales bacterium | reverse complement strand
AATCCCTACTGGAAGATGAGCAAGGCGAATTGAGCACACTGGACCAGGAGGTCGTCAACAGCCTCCGGGAACATGAAACACTTTCCGACAATATCAATGAGGTATATGAGAAGGACATCGGTTTCGGGGAAATCCTCGCCGACAAAATCGCGACGTTCGGCGGAAGCTGGAAGTTTATTATTTGTTTTTCGCTTTCCATGGCCATATGGATTGTTATAAACACCATCGTGTTTTTGTGGAAACCATTTGATCCGTATCCTTTCATTCTGCTCAACCTGGTCCTGAGTTGCCTGGCCGCTTTACAGGCACCGGTGATCATGATGAGTCAGAACCGCCAGGAAGCAAAGGATCGCCTCCGGGGTGAATACGATTACCGGATCAATTTGAAAGCGGAACTTGAAATCCGTCACCTGCATGAAAAGATCGACCATCTGCTTTCTAAACAATGGGAACGGCTGGTGGCCATCCAGCAGGTGCAGCTGGAAATGATGGAGGAGATATCGACTTCGAAGTAAGTCCAATCTGGCTTTTTAAGGTCGTGACAATAATGAGCGAAAGGTTTCTGGGTGTAAACCATGAGAGGGTATGGAATAAAATTATTGACGATCATTTCGATGTCGTTTCTTTTTTCCCTGCTGAATTCAGGCAGCGCAAAATGTGGGGAGACTTTGCAATTCCCAGGATTCGGAACCGTTTCGCTTTATGGGGGCACCGAAAATCCCGGACATGTTGTCCTGTTTGTTTCCGGTGATGGCGGCTGGAACAAGGGGGTTGTGGATATGGCCGGTGCGCTTGCATCCGACGACACTCTGGTCGTCGGAATCGATATCGTTCATTACCTTAAGTCATTATCCACTTCGAAAGAGGCATGTGTTTATCCGGCTGGAGATTTAGAAACGCTGGCCAAGTATGTCCAGGAAAAACTTGGGCTGGCTGCATATCATCCGCCGATCCTGGTGGGTTATTCTTCGGGTGCCACCCTGGTGTATACCGCACTCGTGGAAGCGCCGAAATCTTTCCCCGGTGCCGTGAGTCTCGGCTTCTGCCCCGATCTCAATATAAAAAAGCCGCTGTGCAAAGGGGACGGACTTGAACACAAAACCGGTCCGAAAGGAAAGGGTTTCATATTTCTTCCGAAAAAAAGCCTCAAAACCCCCTGGATCGTACTTCAGGGAGATATTGACCAGGTGTGTAATCCGGTGGAAACTAAAGATTTTGTAAATCAAGTTGGGAGCGCCAGACTCATTAAACTCCCGAAAGTAGGACACGGATTTTCCGTACAGAAGAACTGGATGCCGCAATTCAAGGATGCAATCCGAGAGATTGAGGGACATGATACGACGCCCCGTTCAGTCGCCAAGGCTGTTGCCGATACAGAATCCAATGCGGTGGTGGAAACTGGCGACCTGCCTCTGGTGGAATTGCCAAACGCATCATCCCATGGGAATCTCATGGCTGTCATCATTTCCGGCGATGGGGGGTGGGCCAGCATCGACAGTGAAATGGGCGAACGTCTGTCGGCTGCCGGGATTCCGGTGGTTGGACTCGATTCCCTGAAATATTTCTGGAAATCCAAAACCCCCGACGTTGCGGCCGCGGATCTCAAGCGAATCATCATGTATTACAGCGACGCCTGGAACAAAAAGGAATTCCTGCTGATCGGATACTCCCGGGGGGCCGATGTCCTGCCCTTCATGGTGAGTCGCCTGCCGAAAGAACTGCGAAACCGGGTGCGGTTGCTGGTGTTTTTGGGCCTTTCGGATAAGGTCTCTTTCGAATTCCATCTTTCGGACTGGATAGCTGGAAAGTCCCGTTCGACGGATCTGCCCATAGAACCGGAGATCGAAAAACTTCGCGGGATTAAAATGCTTTGCATATGCGGTAGATCGGAAAATAATTCTCTTTGTCGGAAACTTGACCGCGGCCTTGCAGAGACGGTCCTTCTGAAAGGAGGGCACCATTTCGGCGGGGATTACGAGGGGATCATTGAACAGGTGCTGACGAAATTGAACTGATTGGATAAAAGAAATGAAAAAATGCCCCTATTGTGCAGAGGAAATTCAGGATGAAGCAATAAAATGCAAGCACTGCGGTGAATTTCTGGATAAAGCCGCCACACGACGCTTCAAATCGAAAGAGATGCCTTGGTATTTTACGAAGACATTTATCGTTATCGCCGTAGCATGCGTTGGTCCCCTATCGCTCCCCCTGATCTGGTGGCGACCGAATACGCTCTGGCAATGGAAAGTCGGCCTTACCCTGTTGATACTCGTTCTCAGCTGGCTTACATATTGGGCGACAATGGAATCACTTCGGATGCTTACAGAGTATTACAGAATGATAGTGGGATAATTCTTTTTTTTCGTGGCCCTAAAATATCCGGGAAAAGCTTTTGATGGTGATGTTTTTCAAGCCCGAAAGAAATTGACGGGAGATGTTATTTTCTGTCGAGTGAGTGTAAATGCTTCCATCCGGCGAGACACCCCGAATCTGACTATCGAAAAGAAAGGCGGCCAGAAGCTTCTCACCGATGTCTTGACGACCAACGCGGGTGGATATTTGTTCTTCAATGATCGGGGCTGGCGCCGGCAACTGCCGGCCCTGGTCGATCAGTTGTTTCATGAAATTGATGATTCGAGCCAGGCGCATGAGGGTCACGGACTCACGTCTGGATGTCGAATGGGAAATGGGAATCGCGCTTGCCCGGAAAAGCGACACATCCTCTGGAAGAATTCCGAGGCGTTTCGAGACCTCGTAGTCTTTGCTGCCAGGGGCCGGATAGAACACGGAGAGGCCCGCCAGGACTCTTCGGCCGGCAAGGTAAAGAAGATCCTCAATGGATTGGACTGCGCTTTGTCCGGGGGCTCCGCAGATGACATATCCGACCGCCTCGAGGGAATATTTTTCCGCCAGTTCCAGGCAGCTATCAAAGGCATCCCGCACATCGGGCCGGCAAAAACGCTCCAGCTGTTCCGGACATGTGGCGCCGAGGGACAGGTTCAGGGTTCTGAATCCAGCGACTTTCATGGCAGACACCACATCCTCGTCGAGGGTGGGGGGGTAAAGGCCGTTCATGGCACGAAGTTCCAGATCCCTGTGGCCGAACCTGCCTGATATTTCATTCAGAAGCGTTATGAACCATTCTTTTCGGAAAGACAGGTTTTCATCCTCGAAGTCGATGAACCGGGCGCCGAAATCCTCCACCGCCTCTCTGATTTCCGAGAAAACAGAATCTACGGAACGTTGCCGGTAGGGGTAGAACTCGCGATTTCCGAGTGAGCAATAGGTGCAATGCATAGGGCATCCACGGCTGGTAACCACCACCGTGGAAGGGGATCGGCGGCGTGTGTAATAGGCATTTTTCAAAAGACTGCGATCCGGTGGCGGGACGCTGTCCAGATTATTCATGATCGCAGGGGAGGAAATATGGAGGTTTCCGTCTCGTTTTTTAAATACGATGCCGGGAACATGTGAAATATCTCCACCCCGTAAAAGAGAGTCAGCCAAGATAGGTAGAGAGACTTCTCCTTCACCGCGGATTGCATAATCCACGGAATTCCATTTCATGACGTCTTCAGGCAAAGCGGTGGGATGATGCCCCCCCACTACGATGGCCGCTCCCGGAAGCGCTTTTTTGGCAATTTCGGCCGTTTTTTCCGCTTCCTTTGCATAGGCGCTAAACAAAGAGGAAACGCCCAACAGAAACGCTCCGGACTCCCGGATGCGACGTTCCAGGTGTTGAAAACTGTAACCGAAGTGGCGGTATTGATGAAAAAGACAGAAGGGGGAAATATCCGGACGGTCATAGAATTCGTCCAGATAGCTCATCTCTGGTGGAAGCGGCAGCGGCCGGGATTTATCCGTGGCAAGAGCATCCAGAATCCCGACTGTGAATCCCGCCCGTTCCAGGGATGCCGCGATGCAGGCAAGTCCATAGGGGATAGTGCGTTTGGCGGTCAGGTAGAAATCCTGAATGGGAGGCTGGATCAGAAGAACGTCCATATGACGGCAGAGGTCGGAGATCAGATGTCAGAGTTCAGAAAAGACGAAACCGTTGCGAGCATATCGATATCGTCGAGAAGTGTTTGCCTTGTCTTGCGAATAGAACAGATGTTGTCCACATATAGTTTCCATGCTATCTGACCTCCAATCTCTGACTCCGACCTCTGATCTCTTATTTTCACCCCCTGACGTACACTCTGGGGATTCGATGCGAAATTGACGTGACGACCTCATAATTGATGGTGCCGAGCCGATCCGCAAGATCGTCTGCGGAGATGGATGAGCTGCCCTGGCTCCCGAATACCACCACTTCGTCGTTAAGCCTGACGTCAGGAATATGGCCCACATCGAGAAGGGTAAGATCCATGCAGACCCGGCCGATGACCGGAGCCTGCTGGCCCCGGACAAGCATGTATCCGCAATTTGAAAACGCCCGGCTGTAGCCGTCTGCATAACCTACCGGAACCGTTGCAATGATCGTCGGACTATCGGTTTGATAGGTGCCCCCATAGCTGACCGGAAAATGGGCCGGGACTTTTTTCAAGTGAATGATTCGACTCTTGAGAGACATGGCGGGCACAAGGGAGATCCGCCGGCGATCGGTTTCTTTGGCGGGATAGAGACCGTACAGTGAGATGCCGGGCCGGACCATGTCCAGATGGGTTTCCGGCATATGGATAATGGCGCCGCTGTTGGCGGCATGACGGATCGGTATCGACAGACCGGCATTCTTAAGGCGTGTCAGAAGTTCAAGGAAAACAGAAAATTGATGTGAGGCGAATTGGCTGTCGCATCTGTCCGCAGTGGCAAAATGTGTGTAGATACCTTCCAAATCGATGCCGGGAAGCTTTGCGATAGCCAGAACATCCGAAGCAAGTGACTGCAGGTTCCGATCGGGTTCTTCAGATGTGCGGACATCGTCGGAGAGAAGGCCCAGTCGTCCCATGCCGGTGTCGATCTTAATGTGCCCCCGTATCGAAGTTCCATGTTTTGCAGCGGCCCTTGAAACCGCCCTGGCAACGGGTAGCGAAAAAAGCGTCGCGGTAAGGTCATATTCAATAAGATTGGCAAGATCAGCTTCCGGAATATGGCCAAGCACCAGGATCGGAGCGGATATCCCCGCTTTACGAAGGCTCCGGCCTTCTTCGATCCGGGCAACCCCGAGGGCATCGGCACCATTTGAAAGGGCGGTTTCAGAAACCTTGATATCTCCGTGACCGTAGGCATCTGCCTTGACCACCGCCATGATCCGCGCATCCGGATTTGTAATGCGGCGAAGTTCCCGGATATTGGCGGCAACAGCCCCAAGATCGACGAGAGCTATGGTGGCGGGGTCGTTCATCGGCCCTCTTTGCCGTAGGAGGCGGTAAGCGATTTAAACAACTCCATGAGGCGACGGGTGTTTTGACCCGGCATGCCGTTTCCGATCACAATATCGTCCACCTGAACCACCGGCAGCACCTCTTTGTTGGAGGAGGTGATAAACGCCTCGTCTAATGTTTCGAGCTCGTCCAGTGTCATTTCACGCATTTCGGTGCTGAAAACACCGTTTGCAAGATCCAGAATCACCTTCCGGGTAATGCCCGGCAGAATGTCTGATTCCGGCGTCACCAGGGTGTTTCCCCTGAAGCCAAAAAAATTGGAGGTGACACACTCCAGGACCTGATTTTTTCGGCCGATGTACAGTGATTCCACTGCCCCGGACCTTTTGGCCGCAGCCATGGCCCGGATGCCGGCGATATAATTGGTGCTCTTCGCACCGGGAAAAAGCCGGATGATCCGGGAAGTGGTGAGTTTTACCCCTGTTTCATACAGGGACGCGGGAAGGGGTTTCAAGGGGGATACCATCACCAGAAGCCGGCTGTTTCCAGAGGGAGTGAGACCGTCGTAGGAATCCCCGCCGGTCAGAAGTATTTTGATGCTGCTTTCCGGATATCCGTTTCGAGACAGGGTTTCCCGGACAATGTCTCGAAGCTCGTCGTTGCTCCAGGGAAGATTGATATCGATCAATTCGGCGGACCGTCTAAGCCTCTCCAGGTGTTCATCCAGGAAAAATGGAGTGTTGTTGTAGGTCCGGAGAAAATCGAATACCCCATATCCCCTGAGAAGCGCAAGGTCGTTGACTGAAATGACCGCCTCGTTTTCCGGAAGATATTCCCCATCAATATAATAAATATCCATTGATTTTCATTTCCACGGCTGACTGAAGTCGATAATCGTTCAGATTCGTTTATAATTTAAAAGCATATCGTCTGGTCGGTCAAAATATGGGAATGCGATGAAAGTGTCAAATGAAAATATGCTATTCTTCTTGACAACCGAATGGGAATTCGTGAATCGTTGGGATTCAGTTTAAAAAGGGTTCGAGGATTTCCCGCTCAAAGTCCGGGATCTTCGACAAGGGGTCGAGGGGCCAAGGAGGAAGGGCGAAGAGGCCTGCAATACAAAATGACGAATCGAAATATCAAAATAACCGGTGCATACCAGAACAATCTCAAAAAAGTCGACATCGAGATTCCCATCAACCGTATGACGGCCATAACGGGCGTCAGCGGATCCGGAAAGTCCTCTCTTGCCTTCGATACGTTATATGCCGAGGGGCAACGGCGGTATGTGGAAACATTTTCACCTTACGCCCGCCAGTTCATGGACCGGATGGACCGGCCCAAGGTCGAGAAAATCGAGAATATTCCTCCGGCCATTGCCATCGACCGAAAGGATCCGGTGAGAACTTCCCGCTCCACGGTGGGAACCATGACTGAAGTCACGGATTACGTGAAGTTGCTTTTTGCCCGATTCGGGGAACTTCTGTGCGACAGATGCGGCAAAACCGTATCCGCCGATACACCGGAAAACGTCTGGAAGTGGCTCGAAACGCTTGAAGAAGGAACACCGGTGGTGATTGCGTTTCCGTATTCACTTGGGGGGCGAGCGGTGTCGGAGGTCAGGAAAAATCTCCTGAAATTGGGATTCGACAGGATCTGGCGACCCGGTGGGCCTGTGGATATTCAACAGGAACTGGTGGCAAATCCTGGTGAAAATCTTCGGGTAATGGTGGATCGGATTCGCCTGAAAACCGCGCAGAGAAAGCGTGTTGTCGATTCGCTGGAAATGGCATTTCGATTCGGAAACGGACGGGTTGACATTATTTCGGGGCAAGAGGAAACAATTCGATCCTTCAGCCGGAGCCTTTCCTGCGCCGATTGCGGCATCGATTACCCCCCCGCCGTGGAGAATCTGTTTTCCTTCAACTCCCCCGTGGGGGCGTGCGAAAGCTGCCGGGGGTTTGGGCGAAAAATCGATATCGATCTCGACCTGATTATTCCCGATCCCGCGCTTACGCTTGCCCAGGGTGCCATCAAACCCTGGGGGGGACAAAAAGAAAGGCGTTTTGAGTTCCGGGACCTTACAAGGCACTGTCATAAAAACGGTATTCCTCTGGATGTTCCCTTTGAAAAACTCAAACCGGGCTGGAAAAAAACAATTGTCGACGGTACGGACGACTATTACGGCATTCGTGGGTTTTTCGAGTGGCTGGAAACGAAAAAGTACAAGATGCATGTCCGGGTGTTTCTGTCGCGATATCGAAGCTACGATGTCTGTCCGGATTGCGATGGATCGCGGTTCAATCTCGAGGCCATGCGCTATCGGCTCGGCGGGAAAAGCATATCCGGAATTTACGCCATGGACGTGGATGCGGCCCTTGCCTTCTTCAAAGAGCTTGGGGTGGCAGATGCCGATCCGGCGGGAAAACTCGTTCTGGATGAAGTGCGCGGACGATTGAAGTATCTGGTGGACGTGGGAGTAGGGTACCTGACCCTGGATCGCCAGTCCCGGACCCTTTCGGGCGGTGAGGTACAGCGGGTGGCGCTGGCGTCCTCCCTGGGCGCTTCCCTGGTCAACACCCTGTATATCCTGGACGAGCCGAGCATCGGTCTTCATCCCCGGGACAGCCATCGGCTGGTGCGGATCCTTAAAAAATTGAGGGACCTTGAAAACACGGTGGTGATCGTGGAGCACGATCTGGATATCGTCAGAAGCTCCGATTACCTGATAGATATGGGGCCCGGCGCCGGAGAAAACGGCGGGCGGGCAATGTATGCAGGCCCCACGGCCAGGGCGCGATCTTCTTTAACCGGAAAGTATCTGACGGGGAAAATGAAGATACCGGTTCCCGGCGCCCGGAGGAAATTCCAAAAAGGCAATTACATAAGGGTGTTGAAGGCCGCGGAAAACAACCTTAAAAAGATAACGGTCCAGATTCCGCTGGCTCTGTTTGTTTGTATCACAGGGGTTTCCGGGTCCGGAAAATCCACGTTCGCCGAGGAGATTTTGTACAAGGCGGTCAAACGGGCCAAAGGCAGCCCCGAGGAACGTCCGGGCAGACACGGCGGAATAGAAGGTGTCGAAAAGATTTCAGACGTGGTTATGGTGGATCAACGGGCTATCGGGCGAACCCCGAGGGCAAATCTACTGACCTATACAGGGGCTTTGACAGGTGTCCGAAAACTTCTGGCTGACACCCCGGAAGCCATTGCCGCCGGATATGGAGCGGGACATTTTTCATTCAATGTGCCGGGTGGAAGATGTGAAACCTGCAAGGGGGAAGGATTTGAACTGGTGGAGATGCAGTTTCTCTCCGATGTGTTCATTCCATGCCCGATATGCGGCGGCAAGCGGTTTAAAGACGGAGTGCTGGGGATCAGATACCAGGGAAAAAACATTCACGACATTCTGGAAATGACGGTCACAGAAGCGTTCGATTTTTTCCCCGAAGGAAGCAGCATCCTGGTCGCCCTTGCGCCGGTGGCGGTGGTCGGTCTGGGCTATATGCGACTCGGGCAGCCTTTGAATACGCTATCTGGCGGTGAGGCCCAACGATTGAAGCTCTCCCGGCATCTGAAGCAGACAAAGGATCGAAACACCCTGTTCATATTTGACGAACCCACCACCGGTCTTCACCTGGAAGACATCGGTGTTTTGTTGACAGCATTTCAGAAGCTCGTGGACCTGGGAAACAGCCTGCTGGTGATTGAACATAACATGGAGGTCATAAAAAGCGCTGACTGGGTAATCGATCTGGGACCGGAAGGCGGTGACCGGGGAGGACAGGTGGTGGCCGTCGGCCCACCAGAGGATATCGCATCCTGTTCGACATCCCATACCGGTAGATTCCTAAAGCCTTACCTTGACGGGAGGCCGGTTCCGGTGAAACCTCCAATTCGAAAGGCCGCAAAAAAACCCCAAAAGGCCCGGAAAGATGCTTCCGTGATCGATATCCGGGGCGCGCGGGAACATAATCTCAAAAATATATCCCTGAGCATTTTGCGGAACCGGTTGGTGGTGATGACCGGCATTTCGGGTTCGGGAAAATCTTCCCTCGCTTTCGATATCCTGTTTGCAGAAGGAAGGCGCCGGTATCTTGAAAGCCTGACACCGTACGTCCGGCAGTTTCTCGGGGTGATGGAACGGCCTGAGGTCGATGTGGTGACGGGACTGCCGCCGGCGGTGGCCATCGAACAGCGCATCAGCCATGCCGGTCGCAGGTCGACAGTGGCCACCCTCACCGAGATTTACCATTTTCTGCGGCTGCTCTATTCGAAACTCGGAACAGCCCATTGCAGCGGATGCGGACGGCCCCTTGAAACCAGCCCGCCGGATGCGCTTCGGGAGATGATCGCAAAAAAATTCGGGCAAAAGAGCGCCGTTGTGCTTACGCCCCTTGTTTCCGGTCGAAAAGGATACCACAAGGATCTTCTTGCCAAGGCATACAAAAACGGAAGCCGCCGGGCGAGAATTGACGGCGTATTGACGGATCTGACGGCGAACATGTCCCTCAGCCGATACCATGAACATACCATTGAACTCGTTTCAGGCAGCTTTCCCTCTGAAAACCCGCTGGATGTGGCGTCAAAAGCCATTGAAGCGGGTAAGGGAATCTTGCTGGTGGTGGATGTGGAGGGAAACGAAACATTTTTCAGCGCGAGCGGTATCTGCCCAACCTGCGGTGTCGGCGTCGTGAGTCCGGACCCGAGGCTTTTCTCCTTTAACAGCCCCCAGGGAAAGTGTTCTAAATGCGACGGTTTGGGGCGTATCGGATCATCGGAGAGTGCATCGGAAAGGGTTTGTCCCGAATGCGGCGGCAGCCGCCTTCGAAAGGAAGCTCTCTCCGTGAAGATTTACGGGAAAAGCCTGTGGGATCTCGTCCGGATGCCCGCCGGTGACCTTGAAAAAGAACTTCAAGGATGGAGTTTTCCCGAGGAGCTTTTTCCCATTTCCCATCCGATCATGGAAGAGGTGAGGGGGCGGATAGCGTGCCTCAATCGTCTAGGATTGGGGTATCTGTCACTTGATAGAAGCGGGGATACCCTGTCGGGAGGTGAAGGACAACGGGTACGGCTCGCCGCTCAGCTGGGTTCCAATCTGACCGGGGTCCTCTATGTCCTGGACGAGCCCACCATCGGATTGCATCCCCGGGACAATCACCTGCTTCTCACCGCCCTTCACCGACTCCGGGACGGTGGGAATACCGTGCTGGTGGTGGAGCATGATGAGGAAACCATTCGGCGGGCGGATGTCGTTATCGAACTGGGACCCGGCGGCGGTCAGGGGGGCGGGAAGGTGGTGGCGAAAGGGAGTCCGAAAGTGCTTGGCCGGCATTTGAATTCGGCCCTTCACGCCGTTTCGGCGGTTCAGTCACGGAAGCGGCCTTATCTGGATCGTCCTGTTATCTCCGTTCGGCAGGCGAGGGCAAACAACCTCAGGAATCTGGATGTTGATTTCCCCTTGAACACGCTCATCGCCGTTACAGGCGTATCCGGGTCCGGAAAATCGACCCTTGTGAAAACCATCCTGCTGAGGGGGATACAGGTCCGGATGAAGCGGAAAAAGAAACCAGAAAATACCAGCCGCGAGATTACCGGGTGGCAGCATCTTCAGCGGGTCCTTGAGGTGGACCACAGTCCCATCGGCAGAACCCCAAGGTCGGTACCGGCCTCTTATATCGGGTTTCTGACCGAGATCAGAAAATTGTTTTCCAGGAGCCCGGAGGCCCGGGCCAAAGGATACGGGCCTGCAAGATTTTCCTTCAATGTCCAGGGCGGCCGATGCGAAGCCTGCCGGGGGCAGGGCATACCAAAAGTTGAAATGAGCTTTCTTCCGGATGTATACGTTCCCTGTCATGTCTGCGGAGGAAGCCGTTTTAACATGGAAACCCTCGGGGTTCGTTACAAGGATAAAACGATTTCCCAGGTACTCGACATGACCTTCCAAGAGGCCGCCGAGTTTTTCGCACCGGTACCAAGCATCGGACGGGCGACGAAACTGGTATGCGACATCGGACTTGGGTACCTGAATCTTGGGCAACCGAGCCCCACCCTGTCCGGTGGAGAGGCCCAGAGAATTAAACTGGCGGAACAGCTCGTCAAAAGACGAACCGGAAACACTCTCTATGTCCTGGATGAACCCACCACCGGGCTTCACTCGAAGGACATTCGAAAACTTATCGACGTGCTCCAAAAAATTGTGGACCAGGGAGATACGGTCATCGCCGTGGAACATAATATGGAATTTATCCAGACAGCGGACTATATCATCGATTTGGGGCCTGAAGGCGGAAAATACGGGGGACAATTGGTTGCAGCCGGGTCACCCGAAGAGCTGATGAAGCTGAAGAAAGGCTCCCATACGGCACTTTTCTTGAAGAAACAAAATGAGTTGAATCAAAATCAACAGACGGAAGATTGAACTTGCCATTGACATGAAAAGGCTCAGAGATGTAAAAACATGGGGCTACCGGAACTGACGCTTCAGTTGCCTATCGACAACGCACGATCAAAATATTCACTTCGATTTTTTGTGAAGGAATACCGGAAGGAGATGAATGAAAGAAGGAACGGTCAAATGGTTCAACGAAAAAAAAGGATTCGGATTTATCGAAACGGAAGATGACGGTGATATTTTTATGCATAGCAACAGCATTAAAGATCATGGGTATTTTACGCTTCAAAAAGATGACCGAGTGACTTTCGAAATTGTCGAAAACCGATACGGACGCCAGGCGTCAAACGTCAGAATCGTGAAAGGATAGTGTTAATGAAATGCTCAGAGCGAATCCTCGGAATCGTGATTTTATGCGGGATTATACTACTGGTAAACTCCTTGCCGACGTTTGCCGCAGACCCTGTTATCACGGAAAAGAAGGCGGCTGAAGTAAATGGGGCTACGATCACCATGATGAGCCTCAACAACGAATACCGACAGGTCTTGAAACAACAGGGGATTTCCGAGGATAATTTACCGGCAGAAAAAGTTTTGGAAGTAAAAAAAGAAGTTCTCGATGCGCTGATAAACCAAGAACTTCTATTCCAGGAGAGCAAGAAATCCAATATCTCCGTGGATGAAAAAAGCGTTGCGGAAGATTTCGCAAAGGTGAAAGGTGCCTTTGAAAGCGAAGATGACTATAAAGCCGCTCTGAAAGACGCGAACTTGCAGGAAAGCGACATCCTGACGAGAATACGTCGTAAAATTGCCATCGATGAATTGGTCGATCAACAGATCAGCCGAAACATAGTCGTGACGGATGAAGAAGCTAAAAATTATTACGACACCCATCCTGATGCCTTCGTGAAAAAAGAAAAGGTAAGGGCAAGCCATATCCTGATAAAGGTGGACCCGGACGCCAGTGAGGCAAAAAAAGCTGCTGCAAAAAAGAAAATTCAGGAGATTCAACGCAGGATAAAAGCCGGCGAGGATTTCGCGCAGCTTGCCAAAGAAAATTCCGAAGGCCCGACCGGTCCAAACGGTGGAGATCTCGGATACTTTGAACGTGGAAAAATGGTGAAGGAATTCGAAGATGCCGCTTTCGCGCTGGCACCGGGACAA
This sequence comes from Desulfobacterales bacterium, assembly GCA_040235505.1. Taxonomy (GTDB): domain Bacteria; phylum Desulfobacterota; class Desulfobacteria; order Desulfobacterales; family JAFDDL01; genus JBECKW01. The sequence continues at coordinate 12,602 of JBECKW010000320.1, read as the reverse complement.
GTCAGTGATATTGTTCAGACCAAATTTGGATATCACCTGATAAAGGTCACCGATCGTATCGAAGGCGGAACCATTGCTTATGAAACCGTGAAATCGGATTTGGAGGATTATTTAAAAAGGAAAAAAATATCGGAGGGTGTTTCTTCTTATATCGAGACGCTTCGGAAAAGCGCAAAAATAGAAACCTATCTGTAGATTGGCTTACATGAAAAAATCATTCCGGCATGGTGCTTCTTCGCCATGCCGGAACAGACTCACTCTATGATTTCAAGCACTGCGTGTTTTTTGACCTTCTTTGATGCGGCACTCAGGATGGTTCTAAGCGCTTGGGCGTTTCGCCCCTGTTTGCCGATCACTTTTCCGAGATCTTCCTTCGCAACCTTAAGCTCGATGACAATACTTTGCTGGCTTTTTATCTCGGTGATTTCTATCTCTTGGGGATGGTCAACCAGTGCCTCTACAATCTTATGAACTAGATCTTTCACGGGTAAGTCCTCCTTTGCATAGTGCATGCTCGGCATTCAACTAAAACAAGCCGCTTGAAGTATCGACTAGAAAGCGAGATAACCGCTCTTATTTGTTGTAATTAAAGTATAGCGTGACGGGGTTGGAAGGTAAAGAAAAAACGTGTAAATGTTGTTGAAACAGATAGTTATGGGTTGTCAACCGGGTGGGCTGAGTGGACTTTGTGGACGAAATGGACGGCATGGACCGATCGTATTGCCGTTGTCCACTACGTCCACTCAGTCCACTTAGTCCACAATCAAAAAACTCAAAGCGCCCTAACCCCGCGTGAGGTTCCGATACCGGATCCTATGGGGCTGATCCGCCGCTTTTCCGAGCCTTGCTCTTCGATCCGCCTCATAATCGGAATAATTGCCTTCGAACCAGGCCACCCGGCTTTCCCCTTCGAAGGCCAGAATATGGGTTGCAATCCGATCAAGGAACCATCGGTCATGGCTGATCACCACGGCGCAGCCGGCGAAACTTTCAAGCGCTTCTTCCAGCGCGCGGATGGTGTTGACGTCCAGATCATTGGTCGGTTCATCCAGCAGCAGAACGTTGGCGCCGGACTTCAGAACCATGGCCAAATGGACGCGATTTCGCTCCCCGCCTGAAAGCACGCCCACTTTTTTTTGCTGGGACGGACCCGAAAAATTGAATCGAGCGATATAAGCCCGGGCATTCACCTCGCGATGGCCGAGAGGGATGCTCTCGCTTCCCCCGGATACCACCTCGATGATGGTTTTGTCAGGGGTCAGGGCATCCCGGTTCTGATCCACGTGCCCAAGCACCACGGTTTCTCCCACCTGAATGGATCCGCTGTCCGGATTTTCAGCGCCGGTGATCATCCGGAATAGGGTGGTTTTACCCGCTCCGTTGGGGCCGATAATGCCGACAATCCCACCAGGAGGAAGACTGAAAGAAAGGTTTTCCATTAAAAGCTTTTCGCCATATGCCTTTGCCAGCGCATCGGCTTTGATGACCACGTTTCCAAGCCGGGGGCCCGGTGGGATAAAGATTTCAAGATGCTCCGCCTTTTTTTCCGCATCCCGGCCGAGCAGGTTTTCGTAGGCATTGATTCGGGCTTTTGATTTGGCCTGACGGCCCTTAGGGGTCATTCGGATCCATTCCAGTTCCCGGGCAAGGGTTCTCTGGCGTTCGCTTTCCTGTTTTTCTTCCGTTTCCAGACGGGTACGCTTCTGTTCCAGCCAGGAAGAATAGTTACCCTTCCATGGAATGCCCTGCCCGCGATCCAATTCGAGAATCCATCCGGCGACATTGTCCAGAAAATAGCGGTCGTGGGTGACGGCGATAATGGTGCCTTCATAATTTTTCAGGTGATGTTCCAGCCAGGATACGGTTTCGGCATCCAGATGGTTGGTGGGCTCGTCCAGAAGAAGGATGTCGGGTTTCCGGAGCAGCAATCGGCACAGGGCCACTCGACGACGCTCACCGCCGGAGATGACCTTGACAAGAGTATCTCCGGGCGGGCATCGAAGGGCATCCATGGCCAGTTCAAGGCGGGCGTCAAGGTCCCAGGCATCCAGGGTGTCGAGTCTTTCCTGGACCTCTCCCTGACGCTGGATCAGCTTGTCCATCTGATCGTCGTCCATGGGCTGAGCGAAAGCCTCGTTGATGCGGTCATATTCCCTGAGAAGTTCAACCGTTTCCTGGACGCCCTGGGCCACGATCTCTCTGACGGTAAGGGAGTCGTCGAGCTTCGGTTCCTGTTCCAGATAACCGATGGAATAGCCTTCGGAAAGAATGATCTCACCGTTGTATTCCTTGTCCTCACCGGCCATAATCCGCAGAAGGGAGCTTTTTCCGGAGCCGTTCAGGCCCAGAACGCCTATTTTGGCGCCGTAAAAGTAAGAAAGAGAAATATCTTTGATGACCGGTTTATTGTCGTAAAATTTGCTGACACCGATCATGGTGTAGATGATTTTTTTGGTATCCGTTGTCATGAAAAACCTCTTAAAATGGGTAATGGGTTAATATTTCGTATCGGCATCCATAATATATTTTGATCCGGCTGCAAAGGGGGAAGTGAAAATGAAATATGGGGCTTTAAGGACTTGTCATTCGCGGCGCCTTGCGGTAAAAACGACTTTGTCGATTCTCCTATAAACGAAGAGGAAACATGTCTTCAGGCTTTCAAGAAATATTATTGATTGTTGTCATTATCCTGGCGATTCTTTTTATCCCTCGTATGATGGCACCCCAAAAGCGGCAGAAGCCAAAGCCTGCCCGCCCCATGCGCCGGCTTTTAAAGCTCAGTGTGAAATGGCGTATTGCATTGGTGAGTTCCCTGCTGTGGCTCATGGGGGCCGCCTTGTATTTCCAACCCTGGCATGGGAAAACCGAGAAATTCATGCTTTTCGGAATCGGACCCGTACTCATCGGGTGGTGTATCACCTGGGTGATCGCCGGATTCGGTGCGCGGGAAAAAAACTAACGGTTCTTGAAAAGCTTTTCGAGATAGAAATTGACGATCGGTTCGTCGGAACCGAACGCATGTCCTTCATTCTGATTACGGTCCGCCATCTCTTTTCGAATGCCTGTCGCAAGCTTTTTCCCCAACTCTACGCCGAACTGGTCGAATGGATTGATGCCCCATAGAAATGCTTCAAATACTGTTTTTGCCTCATAAAACGAAAGAAGCCTTCCGATGCTTTCCGGCGTGAGATCCGGCAGAATAATGCTGGAAGACGGACGGTTGCCCGAAAAGCACCGGGCGGGGTCCGGGTCCTCTTTTCCGAGGGCAAGGGCCATGGGTTGAGACAGCAGGTTGGCCCAAAGCTCCTGATGATTGGTGACCCCTTTGCTTCGGGAGTGGTAAGTGGAGTACTGGGGAACCAGGGCGCCGATAAATTCGACGGGAACCGTACGCCCCTGGTGGAGCAGCTGAAAAAAGGAATGTTGCGCGTTGGTACCGGGTTCCCCAAAAATTATGGCGCCGGTGGGGTAGGGTACCGGTGTCCCTGAAGCGGAAACCGATTTTCCGTTGCTTTCCATGTTGAGCTGCTGAACATGAGCAGGCAGTTTGGCCAGCGGAGATGCATACGGAATTATCGCCTGTGAGGAATAGCCGAGCAGGTTCGCATTCCAGATTGAAATCAGCGCGGACGTCAGAGGGATGTTTTTATCAACGTCTGCGGTGACAGCATGAAGATCCATCTCTTCGGCACCCTTGAGAAAGCGTTCAAAGCGTTCATACCCCAAAAAAAGGCTTAAGGGAACACCCCCCACCGCAGAGGTGACGCTGTAACGGCCTCCGATAAAATCAAACATGTGAAACGCGGCCAGCCGCTGCACCTTATTTTCATTTCCGCCAACGTCTCCGGGACTTCCTTTGGCGGTGACCGTGACGATATGGCCGGCCGGATCGAGTCCCTTTTCTTTCATAAAGCGAACCGCCAGTTGCTCGTTCGCCATGGTTTCAGCAGTGGTATAGCTTTTGGATATGACCACCCAAAGGGTGGCTTCCGGATCGATTTCCGTGGCAATTCGGCCGAAGTTATGAATATCCACATTGGATAGGTAGTAAAGCCGAATGCCGGTATCGGAGTAAGCCTTCAGCGCCTCTGAAACAAATTCGGTGCCCAGGTAAGAGCCGCCGATGCCGATGACAACCAGGTGTGAAAATCGTTTTCCGGTACTGCCGGTGATTTCCCCTTTCAGTATCCGGGAAGAAAATTGCCTGATTTCCTCCCTGACCCGCTTGATATCGGGCATAATGTTCACGCCATCGACAAGAACCGGTTCACCGGAAAAAGACCGGGCGGCCGTGTGAAGGGCAGCGCGATTTTCAGTTCGGTTGAGTTTGTCGCCCCGCATCATCCCGCGAAACAGTGATAACGCATCCCGTTCGGCCGCCAGTTCGTGAAGGTGCGACAGGACGGTTTCATCGAGGCGCTGCCGGGAAAAATCGAAAAGGAACCCCCGGGTTTCGAGGCAAAATGCTTCCAGTCGACCGGGGGTGTGAATGAGATTCCTGAGGTGCATCTCCGGCAGTTCGAGACGATTTGCATCCGCTTGAAGTTTTCCAAATACGGAGGATGTATACAGCGTTTGATGTTCCATGAAAAATTCCTTTAAAAATCCGCAGAAATGCGACTAGAGATTGACAATCCGTAAGGATCAGAGTGAGATTTCACTTCCTTCCCTGGCCATTATCAATTCGGGACCGGATTTGTTTTCCATTGAATTTCCAAATTCAGTCTCCAGGTGAAGAAGTTCTTTATCGGTACGGTAGGGGTCATGGTGGAAAAAAAACAGTTTCCCGACCCGGGAGTCCTTGGCAGTTTTGATGGCATGTTCGAAATAGGCATGCCCCCATCCCTGTTTGGAAGAGGTATATTCCGATTGCGTATACTGCGCGTCATGGACTAGAATATCGGAAGATTGAAAAAAATCGACAAGCTTCTGATTTTCTTCCTGGGTAACACGTTCGCCTTCGGCAAAAAGTTCGGGATCGAAATCCGTGGAATCCTGATCGGCGGCAAAGAGATTACGAAAAGGTTCCGTATCGAAGGCGGTACATATGGACTTTCCCTTATATTCAAAGCGATATCCAAGGCAAAGGAGGGTATGATTCAGAAACTTCGTTTTAACGGTGATGCCGTCACCCAGATCGATTTCGGTTTCACCGATCTGAAAGTAGTGAAGCTTTGCAGCCAGATCGCTGTGAAGAACCGGGAAGTAACGATATCTGAGCTGGTCGCCCACTACCTGCTCAAGGGTGTCTTCCTCATAGGTGACGGGGCCGTAAATGTTCAGTTCGGTTCCTTCTCGATAAATAGGATCGAAAAATGGAAACCCCATGATGTGATCCCAATGCGTGTGAGTGATGAAAATATCGGATTTGAAAGACTCTGATTTGTTGATTTTTTTGACAATTTCATGACCCAGAAGACGGATGCCCGAACCGGCGTCGATAATGATCCTGCGGTCGAGATCGCTAAAGCTGATTTCAAGACAGGCGGTATTGCCCCCAAAGTGGACCGTATCCGGCCCCGGGCATGCTATGGATCCGCGAACTCCCCAGAATTTAACCTTCATGGTCAACCCTTCACGAAGACAATTTTAAGAAGATTTGAGCCTTTTCGATTTCCAGTTTTATATCCTTTACGACGTTTTTCAGCTTATCATAGGTAATATCCATCTGGGAACTCAGAAATGCAAGCACATCCTTGTTGATGTCCATCGGGTGGGAATTGCCTGAATAGCCAATATTAAGCGTGTTTACAAGGTAATCGGAAAGCGTGATGACATAAACCAGCGGGCGATTGTCCCCCTCGTAGACGGACTCGCAATGATGTTGACAGATACAGTCGGTGATGTCGCTTCCGAGATTCCAGTTCTCGGCAATGAGTTTCCCGACGTCGGCATGGTTGGTTCCCAGTATCTGGTTTTCAGCCCGATATAATTCCTGGTGGGTATCTTCGGAAAGATCCAATGCCTTGTTGTATTCTTCTGAAAACCGGTTGTTCAGGGGGATCTTGCCGATGTCGTGAAGCAGTCCTCCGATGAAATATTCTTCCTGGACTTCAGGTGGAAGCCGGTGATTTTTGGCAATTAGTTTGGCGGTAACGCCAACGGCCAGAGAATGTTTCCAGAATTCGATCATCTCGAGCGCGTTGAAATTCTTTCGATTCCCGAGGGTGCTCATGACGGCGGTGCTCAAAAGCATGTTTTTAACCGTATTGATGCCGAGCATGATGATGGCACGAACAATGGAGGTTACTTTCTGCGGGATTCCGTAATAGGCCGAGTTGATAAGCCTGAGAACTTTTCCCATGAGGACCGGATCCACGCTGATGATTTTGCTCACATCCGCCGGAGAAGCCTCGCGCTGATTGCAAATGGTAATCACCTTGGTAACCGTCGGTGAGAGGGGGGTCATTCGATTGATATGCGATTTTAAAAGATTTAAGCGTTTTTCAGGATCCATCAAACTCGCTCCGAAAGGGGGCGTCCCATTCCGCTTTGCATACAATGACTCTACAATAGCATAATTAGTGGCTGATTTATCAGAAAACTTCTGAAATATAAAGGGAAAATTCGACGAATCATTTTTTGCCTGAATCGTGATCATGATTTTAGCCCGTTCTATGTCTCATGCCGCCAACAGAATGACCGGATATCTCAAGAATTGCAATACTTGAGCCATAAGGTCGAATATAATTGTATGTAATTTAACAGGTTGATATATTATATAAAATAGTGTTTTTGGCGGCTCTATTGAGTTTTAAGAGGTCATACAGGCCTGGATTCCATTTAAGTCAAAGAGGGCAAAAAGATGATAAAAAGTGACAATTTACGGCACTTTGAACGGCATCTATTCAAGAAGAGATCGCGTTGACTACAGAGTATGATTGAAGTAGGTATTTAAAATGAATATGAAGACATGTTTCGATATTCTCAATATTTCCCGAAATGCATCTATTGATGAGGCAAAGCGGTCTTACAAACGGCTCGTCAAACGCTGGCATCCGGACCAATTTGCAAGCAATCCGGAAAAGCAGCGATTCGCTCACGAGAAGCTCAAGGAAATTAATGTCGCGTATCGAGATGTTATTGCTGCGTTGAAGCACGAGACGGTGCATCGAAATGCTTTACACAAAGCGCGGACCACATCCCAAGAAGGAAACGTATCTAGTCGGAATTTTAAAGAAAAAAAATCTTTCCTTGAAAGAATGGCCGAAGTTTTTAAAAATAAAGCAGAAACCGAGACCGCTTCCACTTCACCTGCAGGGAAACAGACGGCACGTATTTACCGAACGCAGGAAGAAAATAACAATCCGCTCAGGAGGTGGGGTGACAACAGGGCGGATTTTCAGAATGTTCTGAATCGCGCAATCCGCAACCAACCCGGCACCGGAAGCGGCAGGAAAACAACAGGGGACGGGGGGAACCGGGCGGCACGAAAGCTGCGGCCCCGGCAGGGGAATAGCGGCGCTGCCGTTTCCCGGGCAAATATCCGCCCACGGCACATCCGGGGGGACAAGGTGGAAAAAATAAGACCCGTCGGTCGCATTGGAAAGATCGGAGAATAATCGAACGTAACGGACCATTTCTCAACATCAAGGAATCGCTATGGATGTCATCACCCTTTCCAGACTTCAATTCGGACTGACCACTGCATTTCATATCCTTTTTCCGACATTGACCATCGGCCTTGCGGTCTATCTGGTGGTGCTGGAAGCCCTATGGCTCAAAACACGACATGAAATCTACTATCGAATGTACCGTTTCTGGGTAAAGATCTTCGCAGTCAATTTTGCCGTCGGAGTGGTCAGTGGCATTACCTTGGAATTTGAATTCGGCACCAATTTCGCCGCCTTTTCTAAAGCGGTTGGAAACGTACTAGGGCCGCTTTTTGCCTATGAGGGAATGACAGCCTTTTTTCTTGAAGCCGGATTTTTGGGGATCATGCTTTTGGGGTGGAAACGGGTTCCCCGCACAGTTCATTTTATCTCCACCTGCCTCGTTACTTTCGGGGCATGCCTGTCCGGGTTCTGGATTATTGCCGCCAACTCATGGATGCAGTCCCCGGCAGGATTTTCATTTGAAAATGGAAAATTTCTAGTAACGAGCTTCTGGGACGTCATATTCAATCCTTCCTTCCCGACCCATCTGATACATATGCTCCTCGCTTCCTTTGAAACCACGGCCTTTGCAATTTCGGGCATCTGTTCCTTTTTCCTTTTAAAAAACAAAAATGAGGCCTTTTTTCGAAGATCGATGGGAATTGCCCTGGTTTTAGCGGCCGTATTCGCACCGCTCCAGGTGTATTTTGGAGATTTAAAGGGCCAGAGCGTGGCCGAGAGACAGCCTGCGAAGCTGGCAGCTATTGAAGCGCACTGGGAAACCAATATGCACGGGGGCGCCCCCCTTCTCGTGTTTGCAATCCCTGAAATGAAGCAGGAAAGCAACCGGTATGAATTAAAGATTCCCGACATGCTGAGCCTGCTGATCACCCATTCCCTGGATGGAAAGGTGACCGGCCTGAAGGATTTTCCTGCCGATGAACGTCCGAATGCAACAGTTGCTTTTTTCAGTTTCCGGGTAATGGCCGGCATTGGGTTCCTGTTTCTGTTTGTCATGATATGGGCCTTTTTTCTCTGGCGGAAAAAAAGACTTTTTAAATCCAGACGGTTTTTAATGACGCTTGTATTGATACAACCGTTTGGATTCATAGCCACTATCAGCGGATGGATTACCACTGAAATGGGACGTCAGCCGTGGCTCGTTTATGGGCTTCTGAGAACCCGGGACGGCGTATCTCCCATCGCTTCCGGAAACGTGGCATTCTCCATCACGTTATTTTTTATATTTTTCGGACTTATCGGGGCCAGCTATCTTTATTACATCATCAAAATCATGATATCCGGTCCTGATTTAAGCAGTCCGATTCCTCCGGTTCATCTACCGGTGGGCATGAAACCTCTCCTCAACTCTGACCAGGAGACTGTCTGATGGATCTTGTACATATCTGGATACTGCTCGTCGGTCTGGTGATTATTCTCTATGTGATTCTGGACGGCTTCAGTCTCGGAGCCGGGATCCTGTTTCTGTCCGCCCGGGATGAAAAACAGCGGGACATCATCATGGGCAGCATCTCACCCGTATGGGATGCCAACCAGACCTGGATTGTTTTCGGCGGCGGCGCTTTGTTCGCCGCCTTTCCCACGACTTATTCCGTTCTTTTCAGCGCTCTGTATATTCCGCTGCTGACATTTCTATTTGGACTGATTTTTCGGGGCGTTGCATTCGAATTCAGGGCGAATGCACGAAGAAAGGCCGTTTGGGACCGAGCATTTTCATGGGGAAGCCTGGTGGCCACATTCGCCCAGGGCGTCACGCTTGGGGCATATATTACCGGCATCAAAACCGTGAACGGCGCCTTTGCCGGAAAGGCGTTTGACTGGCTCACGCCCTTTTCCGTTATGGTGGGCGTCGCGCTGGTTTTCGGTTATGCACTGCTGGGAGCAACTTTTCTTATCATGAAAACGGACGGGGAGGTGAAAAACAGGGCGTTTCGGCAGGCGATGCGCGCGGCGCTGATCGTCGCCGGATTCATGATCCTGGTAAGCATCTGGACCCCATTGCACAACCATGATATCCCGGCACGATGGTTCAGTGCGCCCAGGGTTTATTTTATCTGGTTTTTTCCGTTACTTGGAGCGTTTTCCTTTATTTTCCTGCTAAGGTCACTGAAACAACGTAAGGAAAAATCACCATTTTTTTACACCATCCTGCTGTTTATCTCCGCATATATCGGACTTCAGGCCGCAGTTTATCCGAATGCGATACTACCGGATATCACCATCCAGCAGGCCGCTGCACAAGCCGCAACGCTCCGGTTCACCCTCTGGGGAGTGATGCTGGTTCTTCCTGTGGTGTTGGCGTATACCATCTACAGCTACTGGATATTCAGGGGGAAAGTGACGGAAGGAGAATATCACTAGGGGGCGACAAGCCCTCGTTCCACGGCATAGAGGGTCAGGGCCGACGTGTTATGAAGATCGAGTTTGCGCATGAGGTTGGCCCGATGCTTTTCGACTGTTTTCAGACTGATACAGAGAAAGTCCGCAACATCCTTGTTTTTATACCCCTCCGCAATCAGTTTCAGTACTTCCCGTTCCCGATAGGTGAGGGTATCTCCCTGGGATATATGCTGGGAACTCTTTTTTCCTTCAAGATATCCTTCAATTACCTTTCCGGAAACGCTGGGGCTCAGAAATCGTTTTCCTGAAAGCACCTGTTGGATGGCCATTATCAGTTCATCGTGGGTGGCATCCTTGAGAACATAACCGTCGGCGCCTGCCTGCAGGGTCATTAAAATATATTCTTCCGTATTGTGCACGGTCAATGCAATTATTTTAATGTCGTTTTCCGTTTTTTTAATTTCGCGTATCGCTTCAAAACCGTTCATTCTGGGCATCGAAAGATCCATCAGGACAAGATCGGGTTTCTGGGAAAGAGCGAGCCGTATCGCCGTCCGCCCGTCGGCCGCTTCTCCGATGACCTCAAGATTGTCGTGCTCCCGAAGCAGAGAACGCAGTCCCTCACGAAGAAGGGTATGGTCTTCGACCAATATGATTCGGTGTCTCTTAAGCATTTGTCGGTCTCCTGTATCTGAGCCGGAATCGGTATCCACCAACGCCCGATTACATGGAAGGAGATGAAATGTCTGTAAAAAGAACTGACATCGTTTCATTACGGGTTAAAACGCCACCTATTGAAAATACATGCACCGTAATGAAAAAATACAAGGAACACCTTATTTATCACAAGAAAAGGAGTTGGTAAATAATAACTATCAAGCAACAGGTTTCAATGTAACAGGTAATGTCGTATCCGGGGGAAGATGTTTAACACTCTGGTGGTGGAAGACAATATCGTTTTTCGGGAGTTTCTGGTCCAGCTTCTGAGCGAGCATTTCTCAAAAATGGTTTTTGAGAATGCCGGCAGCGGGGAGGAGGCTCTGGTAAAAACGAACAGATTTTTGCCACATCTGATTTTTGTTGACATTCAGCTGCCGGGTCAGAATGGGCTCCAGCTGTCGAAAACCCTTCGCTCTAAATATAAAAATGCCGTCATCATCCTGATGACAAGCAACGACGGTCTCGAATACCGGCAAGCAGCCAATCAATGCGGGGCAAATTTTTTCCTCTCGAAAAGCGATGTGTCCGTGGACGAGATTATCAGCGTCGTAGAAAATGTCGTCGGCTCAGCGCAGCCGGTTCATTAGAAAGATTCTTCCGAGCGAAACCATTCAGAAAGTCTCGAAAGACCTTGGCGGATGGAAACGTCTGGAGAATATCCAAGATCCTTACGGGCGGCACGGATATCGAACCAGTGGCTTGTGGAAAGCTCTTCGGCAAGAAAACGTGTCATTCTGGGTTCTCCAGGCACCTTGAAAATTCTGAAAATCAATTCAAGCACCATTCCGATCCGCCTTGCGGTTCGTTTTGAAATCCGGCCGCGGACCGGCTTCTGGTTCGCCGCTTTAAGAATGTCATCGACCATATCCCACAGCGGAACAGGATCGTCCTGGCTGATGAAATATATTCGGCCGGAGAGTTCAGGATTCGATTCTAGTTTTAGGGCTGCAAGGATATGAGCAGAAGCTGCATTATCAATATAAGTGGTATCTACCAGGTTCCGACCATCTCCAACACGTCTTAATTGACGGGCGCGTTGGACGATGCGGGGAACGAGATGATTGTCGCCGGGGCCCCAGATCAGGTGGGGACGCAATATGATGGCAGGCAGGCCGTTTTGGGCCGCCTCCAGAACAAGTTGCTCCGCCCGGGCCTTGGTGGCGGGATATGCCGAAATGTATCGGGTCGGATATGGGGCGCTTTCGTCAACGCCCGCCATGTCGCATCCGTTGAATACCACGCTGGGGGAACTTGTGTGGATCAAACGGGTGCACTTAGCACGGCTGCAAGCGGTCAGAAGATTGTTGGTTCCGGTCACATTGATTCCGAAAAAATCGGAAGGATTCCCCCAGATCCCCGCCTTTGCAGCCGTGTGAAAAACAAAATCCACTTCCCTGCAGGCTTTCAATACGGTCTCCGGGTCACGAATATCTCCTTGGATTTGTTCAACCCCAAGATCTGAAAGCGTGGAATAGTAACCGCGCGAAAGGCTTCGAATGCGACATTCCATGTTCGCAAGCTGTTTGATGATGGCGCTTCCGAGGAACCCGCCTCCACCGGTCACCAGTATGGTCTGGCCCTTGAACGTCATTTGCGGGGCCTCTCTCCCAGCTTCTTGGTTGCCCAGACGGCGAGCTTTTCTCGAAATATTTTCGAATTATGACGAATATCCACAGGAAATTTTTTGTGGAAAAGGAACGTGTCGATATCCCGGGTGTGCACATTGGCTTTGGCAATGTCGACAAGCTCCTGAATGAAACGTTTCCTCGGGGGCACGTGGTTTGAAACTTCGGGTTCGATACAGATCGCCGGGCGCTGATGTTTAGAATCGCCGATTCCCACCAGGGCGCTTCGGCGCACATAGGGGTGACGGTTGAAGACGGCCTCGCATGGGATGGTAAACAGGACAGCGTTTTGGGTGACCAC
>JBECKW010000204.1:0-3187 GCA_040235505.1 Desulfobacterales bacterium | reverse complement strand
TCAAACTGTTCACATGTTCAATTTATTAACAACCTACCTGTTAACAAATTGAACGAACTCAGCATCAACCCTCCGTAGGGCGGTACCGTCTTTCGGATTCCACAAGAACTCAATGGGGGCGGATATTCAAGATTCCCGCGCCTTTTTGGCAAGTGGGCAACCAACCGGCATTGTATTTGCTTTCTTAGGCCCCCTTCGGGGTTTGATGGGACCGTCTTCGGTCCGGCTGCAATCCTCAATGAAAGGAAGAAAAAATGCCAATTTATGAATTTCAATGCGAGACGTGTGGTCACTGTTTCGAAAAACTGGTTTACCGCGAGGACGAGGAGCAGGTCGATTGCCCGGAATGCGGCGCCGTACGGGTGAAGAAATTGATCAGCAGCCCATGCGCCTCGGGCCTCGGGAATGTTTTCGGCGGCTCGTGCGCTTCAGGCGGCGGTGGATTTTCCTGAGCCGGGTGATGCCTGCAGCGGTCGGCTGCATCAGAAACCATGAGCTCTTGCATATTGCGGAAACTTAAATGAAAAGGATCAAACCATAATGGAAGAAACCATCGAAGATCTCTCCCTGCGCGTCCGGCAACTGGAAACCGAGCTGGACGCGCTGAAAGCAAACACACCTGAAGATCAACTGACCATGGTGGTCTTCAGCGGAGATTTGGATCGGCTCCTGGCGGCATTCATCATCGCCACAGGCGCGGCGGCCATGTATGAGCGGGTGGTGATGTTTTTCACCTTCTGGGGAATTCCCTGCCTCCGGGATGCAGAAAAGCGTATCAAGAAAGCCGACGTCATGGCCAGAATGTTCGGGAAAATGCTTCCCAAGGGCCCCGGAGGCCTGAAACTCTCCCGCATGAATATGGCCGGACTCGGAACCCGGATGATCAAAGGGCTCATGAAGCAAAACGGTGTCCTGTCCCTGGAAGATCTCATCAAAACCGCGGCCGATTTCGGCGTGGAGATCGTCATCTGCGAAATGTCGATGCAGCTGATGGGATTCAACACGGAAGAACTGATCGCCTATCCCAATATCAGCATGGCAGGCGTCGCCAGCTTCCTCATGGAAGCGGGGAAAAGCAAGGCCTCGCTTTTCATCTAATTCTTCACCACACTCGGAAACATAGCAAGGTTCGTATGCGGTAGAAACATGGCCGATGTAAACTCGTCCATGTACCGGTTGTTCCTGGAGAAATCGATGTAGGTCATGCGGTTGCAGATCTCTCCGGCCTCCCGGCGATAGGTGTCCGATAGGAGCGCCATATAGGCGCCTGCTACGGAGCTGTTTCCGAGATAGATGAATTTGCTTCTTTCGATATCCGGCAGCATACCGATGGAAATGGCCTTCTCGATATTCAGATACTGCCCGAAGCCGCCGGAAATGATCAGGCGATCCACCATGGAAAAGTCAAGCCCCGCCTCGGCCAGAAGCGTGGTGAACCCGGAGAAGATCGCTCCCTTGCTGTAGATCAGATTCTTCAGGTCCGATTCGGTGAAGACCAGATCTTCGGCCATGGGGGTCTGGTCAGCAAAGGCCAGGATATAGGCCGGCTCGTCCCCGCCGTATAGAACCCTGGGGTTTTCGATGCCGGCGGCAAACTTTCCGCTTCTGTCGACAATGCCGGTCCTTAACAGCTCCGAAATCAGGTCGATCATCCCCGATCCGCAGATGCCCCGGGGCGGTGTATCTCCCACGGTGGAAAATTCCGGTTCGAGCGTTCCGGTGTCGATCGCCACTTTTTCGACGGCACCTTCCTCGGCCCGCATGCCCCACCGGATGCCGCCGCCTTCAAACGCAGGGCCGGCCGAACAGGCAGCAGTCATGAGCCATTCATTATTCCCCAGAACGATCTCGCCGTTGGTGCCCACATCGATAAACAGGGTCAGGGGCGTTTCCCGGTGAAACCCGGCATAGATCAGTCCCGAGACGATGTCGCCCCCGACATAACTTGCCGGACCCGGCATGACGAAAACCGCGGCGATGGGGTTCACCTTCAAACCGATTTCTCCGGCTTTCATGATCGGAAATTCGGAAACCGTCGGAATGTAAGGCTCTCGCCGGATATTCCGCGGCTCGATCTGAAGAAGCAGATGGGCCATGGTGGTGTTGCCGGAAAGAACCACGTTCTTGACCTGCTTCAACTCAGCCCCGGCACTGGCGGCGGCCTCGCCGAGAAGGTCGTTGATGGTGGAAAGAACCATCCGACTCAGTTTTTTGACTCCGTCCTTTTCGGCGCAGATGATGCGGTTGATGACATCGTCCCCGCAGGCGGCCTGCTGGTTGTGACCGGATGCGGCCGCCAGCACGGTACCGTCGGCCATGTCCACCAGGTAGACCACGATGGAGGTGGTGCCAACATCGATGGCCGCGCCCAAAGACCTCGCCTGATCGGCCCCCGGCCGAACCTCGAGGATTTCGTTCGCGCATTTTCGCCGGATCACCGAAGCGGTGACGTTCCAGTTTTCTTCACGGACCGCCTGGGCAAGCTGCCGCATGACCCGGATGCCCACATTGAGCCGCTCGATATCGCAGCCCAATTTCTTCAGGTCCCGGTTCAGGCGGTCAAGATCGCTCACATTGTCTTCCAGGGTGGGCGGCGAAAGTTCAAGGGGAACCTCCCGAAGCATGGGCTCGATTCCGTCCACCAGGCCCTTATACTTCTCCGTAACATCCCGGCCCATGCCGGCGATTTTAAGCCGCCGCTTTATCGCCTCTTCGGGAATCCGGACCGTCACATCTTCCTTGACTCTGCTCTGACATGCCAGCACATACCCCCTGTCCTTCTCCGTTTCGCTCAAAAGAGCGGTGGAGGATGTCTCCACCTTCCCGGATTCCACCACAAGGCGGCATTTTCCGCAGGAGCCCTTTCCGTTGCAGGAGGCGTTGAGGTGGACATCCGCCAGTCGGGCCGCCTCCAGAAGCGTCGTGCCCTCCGGCACTTCGATTTGCTTCTCCTGGTTCGAAAAAACGACTTTCCGGTTTCCGCCGGCCGATTCCGCCGCTTTGTCTTCGGCGTCCCATTTCTGCTTTCGTTTACTGAGAAACCATATAGGGCAAGAAGAGCGGAATTTGCAGTAGATTTCAGGATCCGGGCACTTCAGGCATTCTTCGCACAGGTAAGTATCATGTTTCATGCACAGGTAGCTGGTCTCCCGATCAGGGTGATGGATGCATTTCCCCATAATTATGC
>JBECKW010000264.1:0-19247 GCA_040235505.1 Desulfobacterales bacterium | reverse complement strand
AGAAGGCCCGGGATCTGCCAAGGTTAATGAAGCCCAATGACAAAGTGGCCTTCCTCTCACTGCGTTTATTTGCATTGAAATTGAAAATTTCCGATATTAAGAAGCTGATATGACAGAAGTTCTCACTTTATGTTGTCAGTTTTTTTATGTTGCGAGTTTAGTGTTCATTTCATTCCTCTAATTCCCCGGAAAATTAAAAGATTTATCTCATTCCTTTAATTCCTGTTCGCTCGGACAGTTTGATTCTTGTCCCTGCACTGGTATCCTACCTTTAAAAAAAGCCCGAAGGGCCAACTTCGGGCTTTAAAACAGAGCTGCCGCAAACATCCGGAGCCCAAACAGAATAATTCATTTTTATTACATGCTCCGGCTGTTTGCAACACCGGAGACATGCCTGCCATGCTGCTACGTGCAATTCGATGTCGGTGGTGCAAGTTCCTTTTCTATATCTGTCGGTGCTGCTGGCGGGGGCAGGCCTACTGCTGCAAAAAATGCCGGATAGCCGGAAAGCGTAAAAAGCACCGGGAAGCCGAAAAAAGATACCGCCAGACCGAAAAGGGTAAAAAAAGGCATCGGGAAGCTGAGAACCGCCGTCGTCACGGCCACAGCAAAAAAAAGCAAAAAAACATGGATGATGCGACTTCAATACCTGAGCGGCCATGGGTTATGAAGAGAATATCGAGGATAAAAAGCTGGACCTGGCGCATAAATATGGGACCATGTTGCCGTTTTTGTGGAATTCAGGGTCGGATTGTCGCGGTTTTTCCCCGCCGCGGCTATGGATGAACCCCATCGGTGAGGTGACCATGACGATGAAAAAGAAAATTCTCAGACCGGATCGCATCAGAAAGATCAAAGGCGGGTTCAGTTTTATCCCGCACAGCTTTCTCTCCCAGGGGTTTTTGGCCGACTTACATCAAAATGAAATACTTCTCTACTTGTTTCTCGTGCTCGCTTCAGACCGCAACGGGCTTTCTTTTTACAGCTACGATGCCATCTGCACATTGCTGGGACTCGATCTCGACCAGTACATCAACGCCAGAGACGCTCTGATCGATAAAGATCTGATCGCCTTTGACGGGACGATTTTCCAGGTGCTGGATCTGCCTGAAAAACCCGTATTGCCTGCTGCCGGAGCACAAATAGGTCGCAGGCAGCCATCACCGCCGATGGATATCGTTCAATTGGCTGATCGGGTCATCAAACGGATGCCGTCATGATGGATACCCAATCAGAGCAGCAAAAGAGAAGCATCGCTGAACCGATGCGCAGGCAAAAGTCATCCAAACCATTGCCGGATGTGTTTGACGATTATCTGCGCTACAAACGAAAACATTGCCAGACACCCGAAAAAGAAATCAGCGGAAACCATCGTGTGCTCGGTCATTTTGCCGACTATATTGAAAAGCACCGTATCAACCTGCAAGATTTGCGAATCGAGCAGATAGACGATTTTCTGGCTGATTATCTCAACGGCTATTCAGCTGCTACCGGCCGCGCTTACCGTGCATATCTACGTGGATTTTTAAGCTACCTGTTCAATAATATAGGGCTATTATCCAGAGATTTGTCACCACTGGTGACGGGCCCGCCTTTGTTCGCAAAAAACAAACCGCCCAAGTTTTTAAGAAAAGAAGAGATCCAGAAACTGTTTTCGGGGCTGGCATTCTCGACGCCAGGAGAACTCAGGGCTGCCGCCATGGTTCACCTCGGCTATATGCTGGGGCTGCGTCCCTGCGAAATCTGCAAGATCACATTGGATGATATTCATTTTACTAAAGCGGAACTTCGCCTTCACAGTCGCAAAAACGACATGCCCGACATACTGCCCTTGCCCGAAACGGTGATCAAAGCCATTGCCGCTTATATGATCGGCGGCCGCCCCGTCAGCAAACATCGAACTCTGTTTTTAACCCTGCTGTCACCCCACCGGCCCCTCCGTGCCGGTGTCGCAGGAGAGCTTATCAGCAGGCATATGAGAAAAGCCGGTTTGAAGAGTTCTGCCTACTGGCTGCGACACACGTACGCGCAAAATCTGCTGGAAACCGGTGCATCCATATACGCAGTGAAAAAAATGCTGGGCCATGACTGCATTGAGTCTACCAAAAAGTATCTGCATGTTCATATCGAGATGATGCGAAAGGTGCTTTTCGATGAGTGTCTTTAACAGCTTTCTGGCAAAAGAGCTCGATGAGTTTACCGCTTACCGGCTATCATTGGGATTTTCGGCAGAGCCCTATTGCGATTATCTGAAGGTATTTGATCGCTACCTTGCCAAACGAGAAAAAGAGCCAATTCTGCTGCAACCGTCGTTTTTCCTTGAGATGAGAAGCGACCTGCACCATGAAGCCCGTACCGTCAACAGGATACTTTCTGCTGCCAGGATTTTCTTCGATTATCTGGTACGATGCAACATTTATAAATCCAATCCGGCAAGAGACGTCCCTCTCTTGCCGAAAAACGACATCATCCCCTTTATCTTTTCTGACGAGCAGGTGGAACAGCTGCTATCAACCGTATGTCAGAAGATCCGCAAGAACCCCAAATACTTCATCAGGGATTTGTCGATCTATCTGGCGTTCATTCTTCTGGCCCGTTGCGGGTTGAGAATATCCGAACCCTTGCGATTACAGAGGCACCACTATCGTCCATCGGAACGAACCCTTTACATCGAAAAGACCAAGTTCAAAAAGGACCGCCTGATCCCGATACCGAAAGCAGTGGACGCACAACTCCGGAACTATCTCAGTGTGCGCGGCAATGTCTTGGGAGACCATCACAATACGTATCTGCTGGCAGCATCCGCAGACAGAGGACTTGGCTACGAGCAGGTCCGGAAGGTTTTTCGACGGACGGTTACCGCCATTGGTATCGATCAACCCCGGCGTGTTATCGGGCGCACAAACTTCAGCGCTCCAACTGTCCATAGCCTTCGTCATTCATTTGCAGTCAATACGGTATTGAAAATCAAGGCCCGAAAAGGCTCTCCACAGCATGCACTGCCGGTCCTGGCCACCTATATGGGCCACGTCGAATACAGATATACCGCCAACTATCTGAGAATGATCGATGCCGACCAGCGGCAGCGGCTGTTTGATTTTGTACAGAAACGAGAATGATGAATCTGAACCGTTGCATCCATCAATATTTTGTAAAGTATCTGCCCCGTATCAAGGGGTGCAGCAGGCAGACGATCAAAGCCTACCGGGACACCTTTAAGCTGTTTCTGCCGTTTGCCGCCGACTACTACGGGGTAAAAATCAAAACATTGACGGTGGATCATCTGACCGGTGACATGATCCTGGACTTTCTCGATCACCTTCAATCCAAACGCGGCAATCAATCCTCAACCCGGAACCAGCGCCTGGCGGCCATCAGATCACTGGCTAAAATGATCCGTTTTATGATCCCTGAAAAAAAAGAGATCGCCGACATAATCCGGACGATCCCCCAAAAACGGACACAAAAGCCGCTTGTCGGGTTCCTGTACCCGGATGAAATCATGAAGATCTATCAGGCTGTAGACCTTTCAAGGACAGGAGGAATGCTGGATTATACCATCTTGAACCTGCTTTACGACTCGGGCGCAAGGGCCAGCGAGATCGCCACCCTGAATCTGGATGATTTTGATCCGGAGCATCGAACCCTGGCAATCCTGGGCAAGGGCGATCGTTACCGGCAGATGAAATTGTGGCCGAAAACGGCACAGCTGATCGAGACATACATCATGGAGCATCGGAAGAAACCGAATCGCCTGTATCAGGAGCGTTTGTTTATCAATCAGCGCGGCGACGGTTTTACCCGCCACGGGATCAATAGAATGTGTAAGAAGTATTTGCAGAAGGCATTGGACTTGAAACGTCTTACGGATATCAATCCGGTTCACAGCTTTCGTCACTCCTGCGCCGTCAGAATGCTCTGTGCGGGAGATCCGCTTACCGATATTAAAAATCGACTGGGCCACGAAAATCTCCAATCCACCATGACCTATCTGAATATGGATCTACCGCAAAAACGAAGCATACAGGAGCAGTTTGTCCTGTATAGCCAGTCTCTGCTTGGTCAGGATGCTGAATTGGATGAATTGATCGGCTGGGATGAGAAGCCGGACATGCTGGCCTGGCTGGACACATTGTAACCGGGGGCTGATCCGGCGACTCGGCATCTACAGGTACGTAAAAAGGAGGTTTTTTATGTTGACAGTTTTTTTGGCAATTTTGAAAAAGCTCTAAAACCTACTGTTTTTACATTGGATTTTGTTTTGGAAGCCTCGCCTCGCAATTAAGAGCAATTTCAATGGGATAAGTCTACTCGCAACATAACTCACTGTATCCCGATCACCCTGAACATCTAAGCGCGCCAAGTATCTTTTGGATATCACAATCGAACGGGTTTTCGGACGACCGCAACATATGGGATCATCAGTTAGAATAATCCGCTAGTAGGTGTGGCAAGAAATCACAAGTTTTAACCCCCTCAAAAAGCAAGAGATAGACAGAACGTACTTGCTTTTTACCCTGTTGCTGATCACCATTACAAAAATTCTTGACCCCCAATCCCACTTAACCTAACCTTATTTTGATTAAATTCTATAAAAACGGAGAAACTTTTAATATGGACAGTCAACTCGTCAATGCTCTGAAATTAAAAATGCAGCCGGTAGCAGTAATTCTGACGGACGACAAACCGGCTGATGGACTTCACTTTAAAGAAGGAAATATGAGAGGGTGTGTTGGTGCCATGTTGGTGGCAGCAAGCAAGAAAGGCCGCATAGCCTTCTTTGACCGAAAAACATTCGGTTGTCCCGGCGGGGGGACAGGTCTGGGATTTGGCGACAGATACCAGAGATTCCCCATTGATTGCCTTCTTTCAACGGGGGACAAAGAAATAGCAGCTCAAATGGGCCGCGCAGGCGCAATGATGGAAGAGGGTGAAAGATTTTATAAGAGCCCAGAGCTGGCAAGAAAATGGGTTGAATCGCTACCAATGACCGACGTCCCCACCGAGTATGTGGTTTTTAAGCCATGGGAACAAGTCACGGAACAGGATAAACCTGAGCTGATTGTCTTTTTCACAAATGCGGATCAGCTGTCGGCCTTAGTAGTGATGGCGGACTACAATCGGGGAACCAATCAAAGTGTTACAGCGCCTTTTGGTGCGGCATGCCAATCAATACTCTTCGCGTACGCAGAATCGAAGAGGGAAAACCCCCGAGGCGTAATAGGCTTTTTTGATATTTCACAACGCTCAGCGGTGGACAGAGAGACGTTGACCTTCACCGTTCCATACAAGCTGTTTCAGGAGATGGAAGCCAGTGTGGAAGGCAGCTTCCTGGAGACGCATGCTTGGCAAAAATTGCAGGAGAGGCAGTAGCGAAAGAACCTCCCCATTTTATTCAATTGTATTATGCAGCACGAAGCTCTCGCATCATATCTGCCGGGCTTTGCCCGAAGTAGCGCTTGAATTCACGGCTGAACTGGGAAGAGCTTTCATATCCCACCTGGTCGGCCGCGAGGTAAGCCTTCATATTCTCCTGCACCATCAAATCCCGTGCCTTGGTCAGCCGGACCTTCTTCAGGTACTGCATGGGGGAATCGGATGTGATTTCCTTAAAGGCCCGATGAAATGCCGATGCGCTCATGCGGGCCGTACTGGCCAACTGTTCCACTTCGAGTTTATCTGAATAGTTGTTTTTCATAATGTTAAGTGCACGGGCCACCTGGGAAAACGTCCCGCTGTGCATTGCCAGTGAATAGAGGACCGGTGCCTGGGTGCCGCAAAGCGCCCGGTACAGAATCTCCCTCACCAGGCCGGGTCCTAAAATCTGGGATTCTGTTTCTGACTGCAGGCACTTGACCAGCCGCGTCGTTGCATCCGCCATCTCTTTATCCATCACGGCCGGACCGATCCCGCGCGTCAGGCCCTTCTCACCGGCGCAGCCAATTTCCGCATGGAGTCCCAACCGGCCGATCAGGTCATGCAACTGACTCATATCGATGTCGATATAAAGACCCAGCAATGGCGACTCGGGGGTTGCGAAGGTCTCGCATTCGAAGGGCATGGTGACCATGGTGACCAGGTAATTGTTGGCATCATATTGGAACTTCTGCCCCCCCAGAAAACCAATCTTATGGCCCTGGGCAACGATGCAAATGCCAGGTTCATATACCATCGGTCTTCTGGGGATGTGCTTTGTTTCTTTGAATAAAAGCACCCCGTTGAGACCGGATTCAGTCGCCCCGGAATCGGCTATCGGGAAGCTTTTTAATAGATCAGCCATCTGAGACATATGAGATCCCTCCTTTTCCGTGTTTCATTTTTAGACAATAATTCAGGAAATATTGCAACCAAAATAATAGTCATTAGCAGGAATAGGCAAAATTTTTAGAGGATCTGATATTCACGTTCCGTCTGCCGGATATTATGATCCGATTAAACACGCATGAAAGGAGATATCCAATGGAAACCAATTTAGAAAATAGCGTTATTTTCGACAAAGGAGAGGTCAATCCCTACGGAAAATATTTTTCGGGAACCAGTTACCTCAATATGCTGACCCTCGAAGGGGTCGTCACCGCAAATGTCACCTTTGAACCGGGCTGTATCAACAATTGGCACACTCACAAGGCCGATAAAAAAGGCGGACAGATCCTTTTGGTTACCGGAGGACGAGGCTGGTACCAGGAGGACGGCAAAGAAGCCAGAGAGCTTCATGCCGGTGACGTTGTGTATATTCCGACTGGAATCAAGCATTGGCATGGGGCGGCGAAAGACAGTTGGTTCGTTCACATTGCAGTGGAAGTGCCCGGAGAGAATGCTTCCACAGAATGGCATGAACCGGTGGATATCAGCGATTACAACAATCTTAAATAGAAGGTGGTGTTTATGTGGGATAAAATTTTTCCAAAAAGTGACAAGGTAACCGTAGAGAGAGTTTCATACCGGAACCGATATGGCATTAGCGTGTCTGCGGATTTGTATCTGCCGGAAGACATGGACGGCTCAAAGAAATACCCCGCCCTGGTTGTTGGAACCCCCTACGGCGGTGTCAAGGAACAGGGAGCCGGTCTGTATGCCCAAACCATGGCCGAAAGGGGATTCGTCGCGATTGCGTTTGACGAATCCTATAACGGCACCAGCGGTGGTGAGCCGAGGCGCACCTCATCCCCCGAAATCTTTGCCGAAGATTTCAGCGCGGGAGTGGACTTTCTGGGAACCCGGCCTTATGTGGACCGGAACAAAATCGGAGCCATCGGAATCTGTGGCAGCGGCGCCTTTTCGCTCAAGGCCGCCCAGGTTGACCGCCGCATTAAAGCGGTTGCCACCGCAAGCATGTATGACATGAGCCGTGTAACCCGTAACGGATGGATGGATAGCATGACGGATGATGAGCGAAACCAAATGCTCGATCAGTTGGGTGAACAGCGCTGGAAGGATTTTGAGAGCGGTTTACACGAAATTCCGGAGGGATTCCCCGGTGAGCCACAGGAATCGATTCCTGAAGGCCTGGACCCCATTACGAGTGAGTTCTTTGAATTCTATGCCATGAAACGGGGACATCATCCGAATGCCCCGGCCGCCTTTACGCTGACCAGTTCATTGGCGTTCATGAACTTTCCCCTAATGAACTATGTGGAGACCATTTCTCCCCGGCCGGTTCTTTTCATCATCGGGGGAAATGCGCACTCACGTTATTTTTCCGAAGATGCTTATAAGATGGCTGCAGAGCCTAAAGAGCTACATATTGTCCCGGGGGCGAGACATATCGACCTGTATGACCGGACGGATATGATTCCCTTTGACAAAATGGAATCCTTTTTCAAGGAGAATCTGAAATAGCGTGGGACGGTGAATCATGAAAGCAACCATCTTATCACTTCTAATCATGGTTGCCCTGTCGGCGCCTGTTTCGGCAACCGGTTCGGAGGAAAACAATATGGAAACACATCACACATTGAGTCGGCGGCAACAGAGCATCATCCCCATAGCGGCGTTTACCGCAGATGGGGATATGGACCGTCTGAAACCGGCATTGAACCAGGGGCTGGACGCCGGCCTGACCGTCAATGAAATCAAGGAGATCCTGGTGCATCTGTACGCATATACCGGCTTTCCCCGCAGCCTGAACGCCCTGTCCGCCTTTATGGGGGTTGTGGATGATCGGAAGGCAGAAGGCATCGAGGATGCTGTAGGCAGAGAGGCAAGTCCGGTTCCGGCTGACCTGGACCGGGATGCATACGGTGCAAAGGTGCGGGCAACGCTTTCCGGACTGGGAAACGATATCTCGGGGGCTCCATGGCAGTTGTTTTCACCCGCCATCGATACTTTTCTAAAGGAACACCTCTTTGCGGATCTCTTTGTCCGGGATGTGATCAGCCACTCGGACCGGGAACTGGCCACCATTGCCGCCCTTGCCAATATGACCGGCACGTCGGGACAACTGGGCTATCATCTCGGGGCTGCAATGAATACGGGACTGACTGAAGAACAGATGCAGGATTTCGTTTCCGTATTTGAAACCGCCGTCAACAAAACCCGCGCTGAAAGTGCAAAAAAAATCTTGGCCGGTGTACTGGAAAGCAGGAGATAAAGGGAAACATAGTAGAACTGTTTCTGATTCCAAAAACAGGCAATCGAGCTGCAAATATTTGAAGGAGAAATTCTGTGAAGCGCGTTTTATCTCTTTTTGTTTCCGGATTTATTATTTGTATGCTCAGTGCTGTCTCAAATGCATCGGGAGGCAAAAAAACCATGAAAATAGACGTGATGGCAAATGGGAATATCACGGTGTTCGAACTCAATAACAGTCAGGCTGCTAAAGATCTATATGCCCAGTTACCACTAAGCATTATGGTTGAGAATTTCAGCAACAATGAAAAAATCTTTTACCCGCCTGCGAAATTGAACACCACTGACACCCCTTTGGCCGATACATGCCATGTTGGAACGCTTGCCTACTATGCGCCTTGGGGGGACGTCGTGATGTTCTACGGCAGTTTCGGTCCCGCCTCAGGGTTGTATGAGCTGGGGCATGCCATATCAGGGAAGGAGTATATACAAGAGATGTCTGGCATGATTCAGATCGATAAAGGTAGCGCCCCATAGATGTTTTGGGGAAGCCGACAGGAATCGGCTAATAAAATATCAAGACCAAAAAAGGGGCCGACCCCAATATCTGGTGGTTGGCTTTTTTATATTGGATTGGCTACCCTGGCCGATACGATTATCGTATGCCACCAGCAAAGTGACTGCCGGATCGCTGGATAGCTGGTACACTATCGCAGGTCCGGTCAAAAGATGAGCGTCAGTCCATTCCGGAAAAAAACCAGGGCAAGGAGGCAGAGCACCGCGCCGAGAAACCACATGGTGTATTTATAAACGGTGCCCCCGATGAGCCTCCGGGAGCGGCCCGCCAGGATGGCGACTGTGAACTTAACCGCCACAAAGGCGCCGTAGAAGCATCCCAGGAATGCCAGAAACCAGCCATAGCGCAGTGACATGGCCCGGCTTGCGATGGGGGCGCCGACGGTAAACCAGAAAAGATAGGGGTTGGGGTTCAGCGCGTTTACCAGGATGCCCTTTGAAAAGGGACGGGGCGTGCCGGTGCTGGTCGCCAGGGGCAGGGGCCGGATCCGAAAATTGCGCGTTCCCAGAAACAGAAGCAGCCCCCCGCCCAGGATAGACAGGATCCCCAGAAGGGGATTCATGTGCGAGAGGTTTGCCGTGGCAAAAAGCATCACCAGGATGATGGGGATATCCGAAACAATCGGCGAAACGGCCACTTTCATGCCGGCGGCCGCCCCGTGCTGAAGAGATTCGGACAGGACCAGTGCCAGGAGCGGCCCCGGCGTAATCCCCGACGAAAGACCGAGAATGACGCCCAGGGTGATAAACTCCATCAGCTGTTTTTCTTCTCTTTGGCCTTGAGCGCCTTCTGGAGCATTTCACCCAGGGAACCGAGGGATCCGGCCTCGGATGATTGGGCATGCTCGCGCCAGTCGTTTGCTTCGGAGGCCTCTCCCGTCGAAAGGGAGACTTTTCTTTCCGAGACTTTGATCTCCTCGATGGTGACCGTCACCGGATCCCCCGGTTTCAGTTTTTCAAGGTCGGCCCGCTCCGGCGCCTGGTTGATCACCGATTGGGGCAAAAGTCCCGTCACGCCCGGGGCAAGGGTGATGAAAAATCCGAACTTTTCTTTTTTCTCCAGGGTGCCGGTGATGCGTCCGCCGGCTTTATATTCATTTTTGAAGTCAACCCACGGATCTCCCTTCGCTTCCCGGAGGCTGAGGGAGATTCGGCGCTTGTCAAGGTCGATCTCCTTTACGAGCACGCTGACGGCATCCCCCGGCCGGACCACCTCTTCCGGATTGTGGATACGTTTTTCGTAGCTCATCTCGCTGATATGCACCAGACCGTCAACCCCCGGTGCGATTTCCACAAAGGCGCCGAAGGGGGCGCATCGGACGACCTTTCCCTCAACGAGATCCCCCACCTTGAATCGGTCCTGGACGTTGTCCCAGGGATTTCCCTGGAGCTGCTTGGCGGACAGGGCGATGCGGGGGCCGCCTTTGCCTTCCGCGGGTTTTATCCCGATCACCTTTACACGGATCCGGTCCCCTATCTTCACCACGTCCTTGGGTTCTTCCACCCGTGACCAGGAAAGCTCGCTCACATGCACCATCCCTTCAACACCGGCCCCGATGTCCACGAAAGCACCGAAGGGCATCAGCCGGGTGACCCGGCTTTCCCATTCCGAGTCCAGGGTGAGTTTGTCGAAGATCTCCTTCTGCTCGGCGTCCCGCTGCTGTTGGAGCAGTTCCCGACGGGACACCACGATGTTTTTCCCCTTTTCCTCTATCCGGGTAATTAAAAAAGAGAAGGTCTGGCCCACATAATCCTCGGGGGATTCGATGTAGGCAATATCCAGCTGGCTGACCGGGCAGAATGCCCGTCGCTTGAGGATTTCAACGTCAAATCCGCCCTTGCGGGTGGCGGTCACTTTCCCTTCCACCGGTATTTTCTGGGAGAGTGCGTCGTGCAGCTGGTTCAGGCCGCCGATTCCTGAAATCGCCTTCGACAAAACGATCTCATTTTCCGTCACCCGCGTGACATAGAGTTCCAACTCGTCTCCGATCCGGCAGGGGCATTCCCCGTTTTCGTCCAGCAGTTCCGCTTTTTCAACGGCGCCGTCGATTTTTGTGCCGGTGTCCATAAATACCGTGTCCTTGCCGATGGAGATAATCTTACCGCGGATTTTATCTCCCACCTGGATGTCCTGGTTCATGCCGCGGCTGTAGTTCTCGAAAAGCTCGGCAAAGCTCTCTTCGGGGGAGTCGTTCTCTGTTTCATCGTTCATCCGGTCATCGTTCATCCGGTCATCGTTCATCTGGTCATCGTTCATCTGGTCATCGCTCATCTGGTCATCGCTCATCTGGCGGGTCCTTTGTTCTCAGTAAAAAATAAACATCGATTCGATGATAATGCCTTTCGAATCGATGTTCAATATGATTTCATCATCAAGCTGGTAGCGGGGCAGCAACCCGTACGTTTGTGGACCTACGAATTCAATCTCACCTTACTTTCCAGAGGGCGCACCGCTTGTGCCGCCAGTGCCGCCAGGCATCCCGCCCTGCGGGGGCGTTCCGCCACTCGGGGGGGCACCGCCACCCTGGGCACCGCCGCCACCGCCACCGCCCGCGCCGGGAGGCGCAATTTCATCTTCCCCCAGGACGCCGTCGCCGTTTCGGTCAAATTCCTTGAACATATCTGCCGGTCCCGGCCACTCGTCTTTGGTCACTTTGCCGTCGGCGTTGATGTCCAGAAGCTCCATGGTCGGGATTCCGGTGGGTTTTTCATCGGATTCGATAAACCCGTCACCGTTTTTATCGTATTTCTTAAATACATCCGGATTTCGATTCCATTCGTCGGCGGAGATTTTCCCGTCACCGTTTTTGTCCATAGCCCCCACCAGGTCGGGTTGATTCCCACCGGGTTGTTGTGCCAGCGAGATCGTCGACAGGCAAAACAGACTCATAAACGCAATACAGATACAGAAAATTTTCATTTTTCCAACATTCATGTCGCAATCCTCCCCGATTTTTCCGATGCAATCAGTTCCGGGTCGCTGCCCCGGTAATGAATTAATAAAAAGGATGGTCGTTGATAAAAGGCTTTCGGACAATAAACCGGGAAACGGCGGGTTGTCAACTGCTGTTAGGTCACTGCATCGTTTCCGGTGTCGGCGGCGTCCGCTGGAGGGCGCCGCTTTTTTCGAGTGCCTGGATAATCTGCTGAAGCCGGCTGAACAGTTCGATGCCGGCTCCGGGGGTGAGAACCATCCGGCATACCGGATACTGGCGCCCGGTGCGGACATCCGGCGATTTGGGGGGATCGATGCGAACGGTGCAGAATTCGATGCGCATGGTCTGGCCGTCGAAACTCAGACCGTGAATGGAATCTGAAAACGTTTCGGATAGTTCAGGCCTGTCTATGAAACGTATCTGGGGTACGGGATTGGACGACATGGTAATTCCTTCTCTTCTAGAAAAGCATTTTTTCAGGGGGACGGCGCTCTGGCACGTATTCGTGGGGAATCTCACCGTTATTCCATTCCTTGGAGACATAAAGGTTACAATAACAGCTTCCGTATTCGGCGACATCCGCCTCACGATAAGCGCAGGGGCAGATGATATCCCGGTCGTTTTCCCTGTCGCCGCTGGGAAGCCGGCAGGGACAGACCATGTAACCGTATCGATCCTTATTGAGCAGGAGCGCTTCCATCAGGTCCATAACGCGTTCCTTGTCCGCACTAAAAAAATAGCCTTTAGGCTCCTGAGCTTTTTTCAGCATATCATGGAGTTGTTTCGCATCCATCACAGCCCCAGCGCCTCCTTGATCTCGTCTTCCCTGTAACCGACGATCACCTTCTCGCCGATGATGATGGTGGGGAAGGAGCATTTGGGATTGAATTTTTTTACATCCTCCAGGATGGCTTTTCGTTCCTCTCCCTGGGTAAGATCGACATCCACGAAGTCGTACTGGACGGTGCACGCGTCCAGTAGTTTCTTGGTGGCTTTGCAGTGGCTGCAGGTGCTGAGAGAATAGATTTTGACCGGTTCTGACGTCATGGCAGTTCCTTTCCTGGCGTGCCTCCGATTCACTTCGTTCATTCAAAGGCTTGTTTATTCACCTATGGTTCGGATTGTTATACCATGGGGAGTGGGGAGCGTAAAGGTAAAAGGAGGGAGGGGGCGGCGAGTGCCTGGAGTGCCTTGAATGCCTAAAGTGCCTGGAGTTGTGGTATTCTGTCTATTTTAAAAGAAAGGCGACTTCCAGTTTTTCTTCTATTTGTCGGAGCCGGGCCAGGGTTCGGGGGGCCGGAGAATCGCCGGAAGGATGTCTCGCCAGAAGCGCCGAGAGGTCTTCGATGGTATCCATGTCCTGCCAGGGCTCAAGAAGTCGGAGAGGAATTTTCTTCTTCCGGAATTTTGCCAGGGTTTCCTCCAGCACCATTTCGGTGCTCCATGAAATATTCTCAAAAACATCTTTGGCAAAATTCGTTTTCCGGAACCCGATCAGGTAATAGCCCCCATCGATGGAAGGGCCCAATGCGGCTCCTTCCATATCCAGTGCGGAGAACGACTTGTGGATGATCCGAGGTGGCAGATCGGGGATGTCCGAGCCGATGAGCAGTGCCTGATGGTAGCCTTCGGAAAAGACCGCCGCAAAGGCGTTTGCCATCTTATCCCCCAACGTGTCGCCCGTTTGGGGGCGGCAGGGAAGGTCCGGTCCCAGCCATGAAACGATGTCGTCTATTTTATTCGCCGGATGGCCGAAGAGGATGACAGGATATCCTGTGCGGGAAAGCATTCCCAGGATGTCCAGGACGAACGACCGATAGAGCGCCAGAACGGCCTCATCCCCGAGGTGTGCGGCAAGACGTGTTTTAACACGACCCTTTTCAGGTGCCCGCAGGAACAGGAGGATGCATTTTTTTAGAGTTGACATGGTTTGGGTATCGGCCCCCTGGTAGGGGGTGTTTTTGAGTGCCTGGAGTTATAGAGTTGAACTGAAAGTGCCTGGAGTTCATAGAGTGCTCTGGAGTGCCTTGAGTTGAGGACTCGTTTCACTCCGCCTTTTTATAAAAAAAGAAAGAATACATTAACTCAAGGCACTCGAGGCACTCAAGCGCACTCAAGGCACTACCAGTTCAACTCAAGCACTCTCTTTTAAAAACTCCTCCACCAACCCCCGCATCTCATCCAACTGATCCGGGCTCAGCCAGTGAATCTCGGGGTCCGTCTTGAACCAGACCTGTTGCCGTTTGGCGTACCGGCGCGTATCGCGCTTCATGGTGCGGACCGCCTCCTCCCAGGTCAGATGTCCCAGGATAAACTCGACCATGTGCCGGTATCCAATGGACTGCATGGATTTAAGCGCCGGTGCATATCCCTTTTCGAGAAGCATCCGGACTTCGTTCAAAAGTCCCGCATCAAGCATCAAATCCACACGTGTGTTGATCCGTTCATAGAGTGCCTCCCGGGGTATGGCCAAGCCGATTTTGAGCTGCCGGAAAGGCCGGTCGGCGAACTGATGCGACCGGTGATGGGATGAAAGCGGCTTGCCGGTGATCTCGAAAACCTCCAGGGCGCGAATGAGGCGGAAGGTGTCGTTCGGGTGAAGTTTTTGTGCGGATTCCGGGTCACAGACCGCAAGCCGTCTGTGGAGTTCCTCGCCGCCGAGGAGGGCGGCTTCTTCCTGCAGGCGCTTTCGGACCTCAGGGTCATTGGGGACCGTATCAAAGAGTCCATGGGTCAGGGCTTTGATATAAAATCCGGTGCCGCCGGCCACAATGGGGAGCTTGCCCCGCGAGTGAAGATCGAAAATGATTTCCCGGGCCATTTTTTCATATCGGGCGGCATCGAAGGGAGTTTCCGGGGGGATGATATCGACCATATGGTGGGGAACCCGCGCCTGCTCCTCGGCCGTTGGTTTTGCCGTGCCGATTTCCATGAACTTATATATCTGCATGGAATCGGCGCCGATGATTTCGCCGTTGAACATTTCTGCAAGCGAAATGGCGACGGCAGTTTTTCCAATCCCCGTGGGACCGCAGATGATGATGATGTTCGGTTTCCGTGTGCCCATGAAACGGTCCTGACAAGACATATTGATGATAATTTCCTGTTATGGCGGCATCCTATTCAGGTTCCGACCGGGTTGTAAACAAAAATCGGCATGGACGCAGATCCCATTTTTCAAGAATGCGTTTCTCCTGGATTGGATGATTTTAAAT
Organism: Desulfobacterales bacterium; assembly: GCA_040235505.1. Lineage (GTDB taxonomy): Bacteria > Desulfobacterota > Desulfobacteria > Desulfobacterales > JAFDDL01 > JBECKW01. The sequence continues at coordinate 3,952 of JBECKW010000264.1, read as the reverse complement.
ATTGACAAACATGGGTGAATCATATAAACAAGTTCTTTCTATAACTAAATCATAAGGCGTGTGCCGGAATATATAATAAATTCAATTAAGGAGGGTCTTTAAATGCCAGAAGTTGAATTCGAAGGAAAAACATTCAGTATTGATGAAGACGGTTTCATCGACGATTTTACCGCTTGGTGCCCGGAATGGGTTGATTACGTCAAAAAAGAAGAAGGTATTGATGAACTGGGCGAGGAACACTGGAAAGTTATCAACGTGCTTCAGGATTATTACAAGAAGAACGGGATTGCGCCTATGGTGCGGGTCCTTTCCAAAGTGACCGGTTTCAAACTGAAACACATCTATGAGCTTTTCCCGTCAGGTCCCGGAAAGGGAGCCTGCAAGATGGCCGGGCTTCCCAAACCGACCGGTTGTGTGTAATCCAACACGGGTCAGAGCAGCTTTTTAAAAAGCCCCGCCATAAAGGCGGGGCTTTTTTTTGAGCCAATTTCAAAACGTCCCATTCGAAGTCTACGCTTATCTCGGCCAATCTCTGCGTTGGTCGAAAATTTCAATCCTCGAAATACCTAAGTATTCCTGTGGTTGAAATTTTCGATCCGCCTTGAGCTTGACCGGACTGAAACGTTTTGAAAATGGCTCTTTGTTAAAAACATATCCCCCGGAGGGCCTATGATCCTTTCCGTTCAGACCCGATTAAAGACCGAGTTCATCGACATTACGAGGCAGGTCCAGAGTAAGGTCAAAGATTCCGGCGTCGAAAACGGCTGCTGCCTGATCTATGTTCCCCATACCACGGCGGCCGTCACCATCAACGAAAGTGCAGACCCGGCCGTTGCGGAGGACATCCTTAAAACCCTGAACCGGATTGTCCCCTGGGAAGCGGCCTATACCCATCTGGAAGGAAATTCACCCGCCCATGTCAAATCCACCCTTGTGGGTGTCTCGGAAATGGTCGCCGTCGAAAACGGAAGGCTGGTTCTGGGAGCCTGGCAGGGGATTTTTTTCTGCGAATTCGACGGCCCGCGGACCCGAACGGTCAATCTGAAGATTTTTTAATAATTTCAACGTGATAAATCGTTGCCCCCACCGGCGCAAAAGACAACAGAAGAATATTGGCCACCGGGATGAGGAACAGCACGCCAAAGCCCAGGTGAAATAAAAACGTTTTCATAAGCCAGGAAAAACGTTTTGAAAAGGGCGTCATCCGTCTCGCCGGCACCAGATCCGTATTGTCCCAGGCCAGAAAAACGGCGGCCAGACAGGATGAGATCACGGAAAACAGCGGCCCCAGGGGGGTCAGCCATCCCAGGATCATGATAACGAGAAGGCAGAGGACCGGGATGATCGTTCTGGGGATTTCCTGCCGGATCAAAAACAGAAGTTGCCGGAAAAGGGGAATACTCGGCACTTCAATGACATTCCCGGTGATTTTCTTTTCCGTTACCCGGCTCATGATGTCCATAATCACCACGCTGAACAGCACCTGGGAGACCAGATAGGAGAGGACCGTGGAGATGGCCACCATCAATATGGCCGTCAGCCAGGAGACCAGATACCACAGCCAGACGATCCAGATGCTTTCCGGTTTCAACCAGATCAGCCTGATAATATCGTTATGATAGGACAGGGCGAGGGTTGCACCGAGGATCGCAATCACCAGCAGGACGACAAACCGGGCGATGCCGAGCATCAGGAGCCTGGGAGTTTTAAGACCTAATGCAAGGCCCCGTAAATTGTAGCGAATACCGTTGATAAAACTCATGAGTGTCCACCGAAATGAAAGGAATTTTTATTGGGCCGCATCCGTCATCATGTGACGTATGAAATGGGCGGCATCCCGGGCTGCGAAGTCGACACCGGTGCGCTCCGGCAATTGCGGATCGATGGCAAAGACCGGACCGCCGGCAATCAAGCGAACTTTCCGAGGCAGTCTGTTTCGGAGGTCTTTGAGATCATCCTCCGAATCGAGCTGCAGCACCGTGAGCCCCAGAATATCCGACCTCTCTTTTTTACACGCTTCGACGATGGTGTCAATCGGGCAGAGCAGTCCCAGAAAGTGTGTGCGGCATCCCAGGACTTCGGCAAATTTCAGGATCAACTGAATGCCGTGGCCCCATCCGTCATCGATCGTTGCGCCCAGCATCCGGGGTGGGTGCACCCAAAGGCCAGGCACGTTTTCCGAACGGCGCCATGCGAGCAGCTCGTCGGCTGCCTCGTGGAGGGTGGCCCTCCCGGGGCGTCCCTTGTCGCTCCAGGTGTTCAGGAGTTCAGTGAGTTTTCCAAAGAGTCTATGGTCATTGTCTTTCATGCCGGTAATCAATTGAGTCTATTTAAACTCCATATGGGAAAACAGTTATCCCGCAGCCGCAGAGAACTGCGGGAAAAGTAAAAGCGGCTGCCGGTATATTGCCGGCAGCCGCTTCGTTGTTTTGTTCTTAACACGCAGCCGGCTTATTCGTCCTTCGTCTCTTCGCACACCTGACCGGCCATTACCTGATAGGAGTGGTACTTTTCGGCCACTTCCGCTTCCAGCTGTTTCCGGAGCCGTTTGGACTCTTCGGGGAAGGTTTTCTCCAGGACCGCGTACCGGTTTTCGCCGGAGAGAAATTCCTGAAGCGTTCCGTCCGGTGCCTTGGATTCGAAAATAAAGGGATTCTTGCCTTCCGCGGCCAGCGCCGGGTTATACCGGTACAGCGGCCAGTAGCCGGTGTCCACCGCGATTTTCTCTTCTTCCTGGGTTTTCCCCATGCCCTTTCGAATCCCCTGGTTGATACACGGTGCGTAGCACAGGATCAGGGAGGGGCCGGGGTGGGCGTCGGCTTCCTGGAAGGCTTTGAGAAGCTGGTTCTTGTTGGCGCCCATGGAAACGGAAGCCACGTAGACATGGCCGTAGGTCATGGCGATTTTTCCCAGATCCTTCTTTCCGACCTTCTTGCCCGATGCGGCGAACTTGGCCACGGCCCCCGACGGGGTGGCCTTGGAGGCCTGGCCGCCGGTGTTGGAGTAGACCTCGGTATCGAGCACCAGAATGTTCACATCCTCGCCGGAGGCAAGCACATGGTCGAGTCCCCCGAATCCGATGTCGTAGGCCCAACCGTCTCCACCGAAGGACCATATGGATTTTTTGACGAAAAGATCGCTCATCTCCCTAAGCTCCGAGACGACGGGCGAATCGGCTTCCTTGGCAAGCAGCGTCTGAACCAGCTTTGCAGCACTCTTGGAGGCTTCGGCGTCGTTTTTCCCGTCGAGCCAGGCGGAGAGTGCATCCTTCAGGGCCGGAGAAACGGCCGTGTCAAGCGCCTGCCGGACCAGATCCGCCAGCTTGCCGCGCCGCTGGAGATACGAAATGGCGATGCCGTATCCGAACTCGGCGGCGTCTTCGAACAGGGAGTTGCCCCAGGCGGGGCCGTGCCCTTCTTTATTGACGCTGTAGGGGATGGTGGGGGCCGATCCACCCCAGATGGAGGTGCAGCCCGTGGCATTGGCGATGATCATCCGGTCGCCGAAAAGCTGCGTGAGCACCTTGACATAAGGGGTCTCGCCGCAGCCGGCGCAGGCGCCGGAAAACTCCATAAGGGGTTTCTGGAACTGGCTCCCCTTGACGGAAGTCTTGGCCACCAGGTTGTCCTTGACGGCAACCTTCTGGGAATAGTTGTAATTGGGCACCTGGGTTTCAAGCTGGGTGTCGATGGGCTTCATGACCAGTGCTTTCTGCTTGGAGGGACAGATGTCGGCGCAATTACCGCAGCCCTGGCAGTCCAGGGTGTTCACCTGAATCCGGAACCGGTAGTCCTTGAGCTCCTTTCCGATGGCCGGTTTGGTGGCGAAGGTCTCGGGCGCGTCCGCGAGTTCTTTCTCGGTGGCAAGGACCGGCAGAATGGCCGCGTGCGGGCAGACAAAAGCACACTGGTTGCACTGGATGCAGTTATCGATGATCCATTCCGGTACGTTG
>JBECKW010000234.1:0-10994 GCA_040235505.1 Desulfobacterales bacterium | reverse complement strand
GTGTTATACCCGCATCCGGCCAGCATCAAAACCGCGGCAGCCAATAGAAAATATGACAAGAGACGTTTCTTCATCGCGTTACCTCCTAATAAATGCAAGATTTGAGGTTCGAGGTTCGAGGTTCAAGATTTGAGATCTCCCGATAAACTGCATCGGGATCTTCGAAAAGGTTCAGGAAGTTGGGTCCTTTTTCAGAGACATCCACGTAAAACAAGAAATCTTTTTGCATCACCGTCTTAATTCCGTCGTCGGTGTCTCCCAGCATCCCAGCTTCCCAGCATCCCAGCATCCGGCTTTGCCGGATTCCCCTTGCCTATCACTTTGAAACAATTCCGTCAAAACATAGTCCCGGGCTGGAAGCTTCCGGCCCCCTTCCCCGGTTCTCGAAGAACTCGATGGCCTGCCGAAGCTCTCCGAAGTTATAGATCGTGTATTCCGGCTCCACCCCCTCCATCGAGGTTTTGCCCTGGTTCGAAAGGAAAAAGACGGCCTTCATTCCGCACAGCTGGGCGCCGTAAACATCCCTGTACATGTCGTTTCCCACAAAAAGGACCTTTTCGGGGGAAAGTGACAGTCCGTCCAGGGCCGCCTCGAAAAGCCGCCGGTCGGGTTTCCGGAACCCGAAATCGGACGAGATAACGACCGGATCGAACAACCCGTCGATGCCCACGGCCTTCATCTCGGCAGCGGCCCAGAGGCTCTGGGCGTCGGACACCGCCGCCAGTTTGAATCGGGGCCGAAGTTCGGCAAGGACTGCGGAGACTTCCGGATATAGCTGAAGACGGAACCTTGAAATCCCTCGATACATTTCCGAGATAAACCGGGAAAGCTGTTTTCTTCTGGCCGGCGAAAGGGCCTTTCCCAGATGCTGCCGGAGGAATTCCTCCCACACGGACAGGACATCGAATTCCGGGAATTTTTCTCCGAGTTTGTTTCGCTGGCGGTCCATGATCTCGAAATAGGCATCCCGGACCTGCCAGCGGCGAAGGTCCAGCCCGTAGTAAGTAAGAAAGTGGGCAATGGACCGGTAGATCTCCTCATATCCTTCGTCCGTCCGGATATCGATGAGCGTACCGTTTAAATCGAAAATGATTCCCTCGATCATTGTAATCCTCCAGCTAAGATCTGTTTTGCTTCACGAATGAGACGAAACCGGTATGGCGTATCGATCCAGGTGTTGCGGGCGATGCGAAGGAGGGTGATCCCCATGTAGAAAGGAATCCGCCGGGTGATGGAATAAAAAGCACTCTCGCGGTCCGGAAAATACCGGGCGTATTCCCATAGGAAATGACCGATGAAGGGCTCTGCGGCCTGGGGATCTTCCGTTGCCCGCAGAAAGAAATGCTTCAACTCCCCGCACAGCCGCCCCAGGTCAAAGACCCGGTCTGCCCAGTGCATCCGCTCAAGATCGATGGCGATCACGTAATTTGCCCGCCCGAAAAGAAAATTGGCCGGCGTGGTATCCCCGTGAACGATGACCCGCCGGTCTTCCCACATATATCCCCGCTGCCGCCAAGCTTCCCGAAGGGGTTGGAATCCCTCCAGAAGCCCTCTGTCGATGCCGTTGTTGGCAATGAGAGACTGCACCAGGGATGCCGTGTAATGGTATGGATCGTCGAAGTCAACGGTATATTCCCCGGCCGTACGGTTGTGAAGCTCCGCCAGGAAATGGGCAAGGGCCGAGAGCTTCCGGAAAAGGCGCCCCCGGTTCCCGCCATGAATGGCGTTATCGATGATGCTGGAAAGCGATTGTTCCGGAATAAATTCCACCACCAGGACATTATCGATAAACGGATTAAATCCGAAGGGCCTGACCACATAGTGAGGCGCAGACGAAAATCCGATATTCCGGAGATAGTCGAGATTGTTGAATTCCGTCTCGCCCCTTCGCTTGGCCTCCCCCGGCCGGTCGGATTTAAAAAACTTGCCGATCCATCGAAGCCCGGTATGCTTCTCCTGGTACAGATAGACATCCCGGGAATCGCTGAAGCGAAAAACGCGATACCGCGCATTGTCGGCGTAGGCCCCCTGTTGCGGAACCAGGGATTGAAGGTATCCGTAAAATGGATCGTCAGTGGCCAGATGCCCGACATACCGTCCGGTCGACATACGTCATTTCCTTTTAAAAACAACGAAAGATGTCCACGAAAGACACGAAAACACGAAAAAGTTTAAATAAATCTCCCGGCACACTTACCACGAATATTCACGTATGACAGCACCGGGGCCAAACTGCAGGTTGCGCCAAAAAACATTTCCCCTGCTTTTTTTCGTGACCTTTCGTGTCTTTCGTGGACAAACTGTTTTTGTTTTTCTTTATGCCACACCAGGGTCAATATACCACTATTGTTGAACCTTCTGTGATAATTTTGACATTACCCATAATTTGGATTAGTATTATTAAACACTAGGGGCGCGATAAAAGGACAACCCGGTGCCCCCTGATGCCAGTCTTTTCTAAGCGGTCGGTCTTGTTTCAAAGGAACTGCACATAAGCCGGGTCGCTTTTCGTAATACGGGCCGTATTGTTGCTTTTGCCGGAGCAACGGGCGATATCATCCGATCGCATTGCCCGAAACGGTTCGGTCACAAGGATAAAAGCACGACATTGTCGAAGCGAATATTTTTTAGTTCCCAGAACCGGAGGATGCATCGCATTCTTCGTAAAATCATCAACCTATAGATTGGGGGGTGTCATGAAGAAAGGATTAATTGTCGGCATCATCATGTTGTTTGCTGTTGCGCTTTTTTTGAGTGGTTGCGGAAATTCCGAAGAATCGAAGAATGAAGAACCTGCGGCAACAACGCAACCGGCGGAACAAGATACGTCTGCAATGCAGGAAAATGCGACCGACACACAGATGGCCGGGCAGGAAGCAGCACCTGCACAAGAAGAGGCTGCGGAAAGTGAGCAGCAACCTGCAGAGCAGCCGGAAGCAACCGCCGAGTCTGCCGCGCAAGAAGCTGCAACTGCGGCAGGACAGGCGATGAACGAAGCGGTGGACACGGGAAAGCAGGCCGTGGAGGGCGCCGCTCAAAAAGCAGCGGAGGGGGTTAACCAGGCGATGGACACCGCCAAGCAGCAAACCGACGATTCAGGCGAATAATCGGCATCGCCATCGACTGAAAGGGCGGCACTTGGAATTTTTCCACTTGTTTTCAGCCGCCCATCGATCTGCTGATTGGAAAAACCAAGAGCCCCGGAGGCCAAAAAGCCTCCGGGGCTCCTTATTGATGGATATGAATAATCCGGCCCCGCCGGACCTGGAGTTTGAATATGGCGCCGAAATCTTTCCGAATTCTTCCCGTGGGCGTTATCCACAAGACGGATGACACCGCTCGCGTCGAAATTTACGAACCTTACGAGGCCGCTCTTTTGGGTCTTGAGGGTTTTTCCCACATCACGGTCCTGTACTGGTTTGATCAGAACGACACGCCGGAGCTTCGAAGCACGCTCCAGGTTCATCCTCGAAAAAATAAAGCCAATCCCCTGACCGGCGTTTTTGCGACGCATTCGCCGGTTCGCCCGAATCTGATTGCAATGACTCCCTGCGAAATAATTCGCATCGACGGTCTCTCGATCTTTATCGACGAAATAGATGCCCGGGACGGCTCCCCGGTCATCGATATCAAACCCTATATTCCCTATGACAAACTGGAAGCATCCCGGATAAAAATCCCTGACTGGGTCTCAGCTCCCGAGGACGATACCCCCTGATCCGCCCTCTAAGGACAGATTTTTTTCCGATACAACCCGTTAAATCTTTTGACAAATCCATCGTCCGGGCGTTATATAGATTCTAACTCTTTCTCATGACCACATTTTTGAATATTTGATAGCCCCACTGAAATATTCAAAACGTTCCCCAGAAGTATTGAAGTGGCACGCTCTTAAAAATTCTCATTTTAGACGCAATACAAGTTTATTGCGCAGTTTTTTTCCATATGCCGGTATATCGACAATATTGAGCCGTTTTTTTCAATATTAATAGTTGGGCATTAAATAGGAGACATATATGCACGGAATGAACGTTCGTATTCAGATTCAACCGGGGAAGGTCGAAGAGGCCGCAAAGCTACTGCGTGAGGAAGTCATGCCTACCGCAACGAACTACCACGGATTCATTCAGAACTTCCTGATCGTTGATGCTCCGAACAACCGCATAGCTTCGTTGAGCGTTTGGGAGACCGAGAAAGACGCAAAGGCGATCTACGAGGACGAGGGTGGTTTGTACCAGACCGGCATCGCGAAGTTGAAACCGATGTTGTCAGGACCACCAGACGCGTGGATGGGCCCGCTCACTCGTGTGGACAAGTAGAAACTATCGGTCGTTTTAATGTCGCCCAACAAGACACTTCAGGTGACGCCAAAAGCAGCGCACCTGAGTTCTGACGTCATATAATGAAAGGAGATATCCGAATGGAGGATCAAAAAACTGACAAAAAACATATTAAAAACGATCTGATCCGTGGGGCGTTCATGCTTTTGTTTATAGTGATATCTCGGATTGTAGGTATATGCGTTGCACTGATAGCCGTGTTCCAGTTTTTGTGTGCTCTGATTGTGCGAAAGCCGAACGAAAACGCTATGCGTTTTGGCGAAGATTTAAGCTGCTATTTGGCTGAAATTGTACGATTCTTGTCATACAATATCGAAAAGAAACCATGGCCATTTTCACCTTGGCCACAAACAGGTCGAGCAAACACTACGCATGGAGGGCAATAAAATAGATAACCAGACGGTTCAGGCGACAGCCAGGGTCGGTACCAGACAATTTTGCTTGTTCATTCTCATGATGCAAGAGAGCTAAGTCAAGCCGCTCTTGCGATTGAAAAAGCATCATTTCTTGATGGCCATTATTTTTCATTTGCGGTTAGATACTGCAAATTGTGTAAGGCTTGTTCAATCGATCAGGGGAAATCCTGCCCGACCCCTGAGAAAGTAAGACCATGTGACCAAAGTTTTGGTATTGATGTTTATAAAACTGCAAGGACCCAAGGCTTGCCTTGCGATGTACTGAAAACCGAAAAAGATGCCCAAAATAGATATGGATTTGTTCTTATAGAATAGAAATGTAAGTCTGGCATAAAATAAGTCCGGAACCGAACCTTGCGTTTAACTCAGACGGCTATTACCGAGGCGGTTTGAAAATAAGGTGCTGTTAAATTATTTCGCAACTTTCCAGAAGGTTGCTGTTTTTTGGCCGCCGCTGGTTAACTTGTCGCTATAATTTCGGAGGTAAAAATGCGAAATCTTTTTCTTGTTGGTGCAAAATTGCTCGGAACATTCTTCTTTTTTTGGGCGATAACGGCTTTATCGCAAGTCATTTCTGGTCTAATTGGGTTTCGATCTACTTTGGAAGCACAACAACCTGGACTTTGGCTGTATATAGCAGCACTTTTATTCTCATTTTTACTAAATTTGGCATTAGGCATTTTTCTTGTATTTTCAACCAATAAAATTGCAGATATTTTAAAAATCCATGATACAGGTCCAGATACTACAATAACCTTCCGGCAATATGTTCGTATTGGCATTGTGTTGATAGGAGTATTTACACTTTCTGTTGCAGTCCCGGACATAATAGGATCTTTCGCTCGAATGAAATTGGGCGGGACACTTCCATTTAGCTTCTCATCTGATAAAAATTTAATCAGCAGCATTCTCAAATCAGCCGTAGGTTTTTGGTTTGCTTTTGGGTCGGGGCAAGTTGTGAACCTTATTACGAAACATGAAATAAAAAAAACCGCCCCTTCCTTGTATGGATGCGTAAAACGCCTACGCGCCTCACAGCAGTATGTTATATCAAGGAAGATACTATGGATAATTTAGCAAAAAAAAGCGATGAATAGATGCGTGGGGGGTGCTCCGGAACTTCCCGTTCCAGGTAAATCAAAAAAGATTAAGAAAAAATGATTGGATGAGAAATTTCCCAAAGAAAGTGGACACAAAAACCTGACTCGGAGGTTATTATGAACTTCGAAACCTTGGCCATCACTGAAACGCGCGGCGTTGCCCACATTGAATTGAATCGAGCGGATAAGGCAAACGCAATGAGCTGGGCGATGTGGAAGGACTTGAAATCGGCTTTCGATTGGTTGAGCACCAGCCACGCGCGCGTCGGCGTGCTGAGCGCGCGAGGCAGACACTTCTCGGCCGGAATCGACCTGGATATGTTCGCGGTATTGAAATCCGAGATTACCAGCCTGCCCGAAGGCAGAAGACAGGAACGCCTAAGGGAAACCATCGTCGAGATTCAAGAGACGATAAGCGCCGCAGAAGCGTGCAGAAAGCCTATCCTTGCCGCAATCCATGGCGCCTGCATGGGAGGTGGAATTGACCTGGTCACCGCCTGCGACATGCGATATGCCACGAAGGACGCGAGATTCTCGGTAAAAGAGGTAGATCTGGCGATGGTGGCTGATATCGGTACGCTCCAACGGCTTCCGAAACTGATAGGCGAAGGGCTCGCACGAGAACTCGCGTTTACAGGCAGAGAGTTCGATGGAAACGAAGCCCATGCAATGAAGCTTGTGAACCAGGTCTTTCCGGATAAGGATAGCCTTATGACGTTCGTCATGGATACGGCCGCCGGCATCGCGAGCAAATCGCCTCTAACAATTCGCGGCATCAAGGACACGCTCAATTACAGCCGGGATCACTCCGTGGCGGAAGGCCTTTCGTATGTTGCGGCCAAGAACGCAGCCATACTGTTTTCTTCCGACCTTGCCGAGGTGATGCTGGCGGCGAAACAGAAGCGCGATGCAAAATTTGAGGATTGAGCCACCCAATGCCATGCATTTGTCAGCCAGGGCATTAAGAGTGCCGGCAAAAAGCCGCCGCGACTTATGCCCCTCGTTATACTCGATTCGAGGACTTGCGGATGTTGAAGTATGTCGCCATTGGAGGAAGCTTGGCGTTCGCGGCGGTGGTTCAGCCTGGGCCGCTACAGGCTTATCTTTTTTCTCGCGTTACGCAAATCGGCTGGCGACGGACACTCCCCGCCTCTTTTGCACCACTCTTAAGCGATGGCCCAATAGCTGTTCTGACACTGATAGTCTTGCGGCAATTGTCACCTGCGATCCAGAGTACCCTTCGGATGGCAGGAGGTATTTTTCTGCTGTATCTTGCCAGAAGCGCGTTTCAGCAGTGGCGGCGCCATGACCATGACTCGTCTGCGGGAGGAAGAAGGGTTCCCCGAGCCCTATATGAAGCCGCATTGGTAAACATCATGAACCCGAACCCGTACCTGGGTTGGTCTTTGGTGCTCGGGCCTATTGTTGTAACGGCCTGGAATGAAGCTCCAAGCTCTGGTGTGGCCGTTGTTGTCGCATTCTACGCTACGATGGTCACCATGCTCGCGTTCCAGATATTCGTATTCGGCGGTGCACGACTCATGGGCGCGAGAATTCAACAGGCCCTTCAGCTGATGTCATCGCTGATGTTGGCTGTTCTCGGTATATATCAGATAGTTAAATGTATTCAGTATTTCTGGCCGGCCTAACCGGGCGCCAGACGCAGCTATATGTGGGACGAAAGGAACTAATCATGGCCAAAGTCGAGCTAAATACTCAGGCTCCCCCGTTCACCGTTGATGATTTTATAGGAAACAGTGTATCACTTTCAGATTTTATCGGCCGCAAAAATGTGCTGGTAGTTTTTAACCGTGGATTTATTTGACCATTTTGCCGCAGGCATATGGCGCAGTTGCGTCAAGGATACGAGCACTATGTAAAACTGGATACAGAAATAGTCGTTGTCGGGCCTGAGAGAGCCGAAGCTTTTCAGGAGTACTGGAAAAATGAAAATTTGCCATTTGTCGGGATACCGGATCCTGAGCATAAAATTTTGAAATTATATGGACAGGAGGTCAAGCTGTTCAAGTTGGGAAGAATGCCGGCCCTGATGCTTATTGATAAAACCGGGATGCTTCGGTATGTACATTACGGGCACTCGATGACGGATATTCCTTCAAATGAAGATATAATCAATCCGATAAAAAAATTGGACCCTCTCAAATAAATTTATCATGATCACGGCATTAAGTGCGACGGCAATAAGCCGCCGCGCCTTATGCCGTATGAGCATAAGACAAGGAGGTGTTGTATGTGGAAACGGTGTGGCAATATCGCCGTCTGCTGGACGGCGCTCATGATTTGCTTTTGGATGGCTTCTTTCATCTCGGTACCAGCCATGGCCGCGGATCCTTCCGATGGCGCTGACCAGACAACGAAATTTTTGCCCCCTTCCCTATATGAGGAACCGCTTCCGACCGTTGATTGCGCATGGGGCATTCAATATCCCCACGACATTGTCGGACTGCGAGATATTACCTACAAAACAGTCACCGGATACCGCCCGTTGAAGCTGGATCTATATGTGCCGCGCGACACCCGGACGCGGCACCCGGCCGTGATCTGGATCCACGGCGGCGGATGGGAGTTGGGAAATCCGCGGACGGATTGGACCTATGGGGACTGGACCAAGGTCCTCGCCGAACTGGCGGGACGAGGCTATGTGGTGGCGGGCGTCACCTATCGGTTTTCAGGCGAGGCGAAATTCCCCGCCGCGCTCCAGGATGTCAAGGATGCCATCCGCTTCGTGCGCAAGCATGCTGACCTTTACGGTGTAGACCCGGATCGCCTGACGGCATGGGGACTTTCGGCCGGCGGATATCTCTCTGCAATGGTCGGTACCACCTGCGATGTCGACGATTTCAATGCGGGGAGCAGCGACCCGGGAATTTCCAGTTGTGTGCAGGCCGCGGTGGTGTGGTTCGGGCCGACGGACTTCACCCAAGGCAAGCTGGACGAAAAATCGGACGCCCTCGTTAAATTCCTGGGGTGTAACCCCTGCTCCCAGGAATTACGCGCACAGGCCAGTCCGGTTACGTATGTGACGGATAAAACGCCGCCCTTTCTTATTATGCAGGGTGACGCGGATCCATTGGTTGCGCCGGAACAGAGCAAACTGCTTCACGAATTGCTGAAATCCCATGGGGTCGAATCGAAGCTGATTATTTATCCGGGCCTGGAACATGGTTTCAGCGGCGCAACGGAGGTCCAACTGCGGCAGATTCTCGACACGACTTTTGAGTTCATCGACCAGCAGATGCACAAGACGAAATAGGGTCGTGCCACCGGAAGTGCTTGTACAACATCACCCTCGTGTGAAATACTCCTTGATAAATTGGGATCATACAATAATTGGCGCGTTTCGTCCCTATTTGCTGAAGATAAAAAAGAAGAGACGATTTCAATGTTTCATTGGTTTCGCGAACATCGCCGACAAAAACTCACCCGGGCGACCTTCCCTTCTTCATGGGAGGAAATAGTCCGCCGTAACGTAGCCCACTACAGCATGCTGGAAGATACCGAGCGTTCTCATCTGCGGGCCCTGATCCAGGTATTTATCGCTGAGAAAAATTGGGAAGGTGCGGGTGGACTGGAACTTGACGACGAAATTCGCGTTACCATCTCGGCCCAAGCCTGCCTGCTTATTCTGGCCTTGCCCCATAACTATTACCAGAATGTCCAATCCATCATCGTCTACCCCTCTACTGTGGTTCCGCCGCAACGCAAGCAAGGTTTCTTTGACAATACGATTGCCCCGGTGGAGATTGAGCAGCCAATTCTCGGGCAGGCATTCCTGCAAGGACCCGTAATAATTGTTTGGGATGCAGCCCTGCATGGAGGTCGTCATCCAGAATTGGGGTACAACGTCATTTACCACGAATTTGCCCATAAACTGGATATGCTTGACGGCGCGGCCGACGGCACACCACCCTTGCGCAACAGAGCTGAATATCGCAACTGGGTTCTCATCTGTTCGCGTGAATATCAACGTCTCAGACACGACACGGCAATGGGCAAGAAATCATTTCTCAAAGCCTATGGCGCAACGAGCGAGGCTGAATTTTTTGCCGTCGCTACAGAACAATTTTTTGATCAGCCGCGCTTGATGATTGAGCAGGCGCCGGACCTTTATCGTGTTTTGCAAGAATACTACCGTCAGAATCCCTCCGAACGTGTGGGAACAATAATGAAGCCGGTAAAACGCAAGGTAATCGCAGACTATAAATCTCCCTATCCCGAATCAATTAAGTTCGAAAAAGGAGAACAGGTAAGGATAGGCGAGAAGTTTCATGAGGATTCCGACTGGGAAAACTGGTATTGGTGTGAAGGGCAACATGGGAAAAAGGCCTGGGTACCTATTCAGTACATAGATATCGATGGCGGTAAAAGCACAATCAACACGCCATACGATGCCAGGGAACTCACTATCCGTAAGGGTGAAATCCTTGAGACATTCGAAGAAGTCAATGGCTTTACCATGGCCATCAATTCGAAAGGAATAAAGGGGTGGGCGCCCCTTAAGAATCTTGTGCCAGTGATTGAATAAAAGGAACCAAAACATGTCAATCCATCTCGAATTCGATTCGACCTGCGGTATATTGAGAGTCCAAATTGATGAGCATTTAGGTGCCGGCTGAAGCCTTTTTGCAGCACGCATGTAGAGGTTGCGCCAATTTCTCCTTGACAATCCATTATTAATATTGGCATATTTTGTTTTTATAAAGAAACGATTTTTCTGTCGTTTTTAGTCTGTTTTAGTTCGTTGTCTGTTCAGCAGTGCCCGGATAATTTTTTGCCCATATATTTTTTTTGAAAAAATATCGATACAACGGAAAATGATTTCAAAAAACAAAATTACGAATGCCCATACCCAACTAAATTTATTCAACTCTTAACTGGACACCCATGGTGTCCGCTTCCTTTAACCCACTTATGTATTGGAGGCAGAACATGAAAAAAACGCGTTTAATGTGTTGCGTCGCGATGATCGGGCTTTTTGCGGTGGCGACTCTGGCCCCGGCGCAGCAAGAAAGTACCAGTGGCACGGACAGCTATACGTTGCCCGAGGTGACCATCACCGCCCAGAAACGCACGGAAAAGCTGGAAGACGTTCCGGTTTCAGGTTCGGTGACGACGTC
>JBECKW010000229.1:0-4830 GCA_040235505.1 Desulfobacterales bacterium | reverse complement strand
CTCGGCATATTAACCAATTCCGCCGAAACAATCGCGACTTTGATATCCGTTTCAAGCACCAGCACCCTCATATACGGGTTGTCATGAATGGTGCCATTGAAGCCTTCGATGTTCGGCAGGCTAGGGTCAAACATGGCAGCTGGAAAAATGATCGGGCTGCTGCCTGCCCCGGCTTTTAAGGTGGGGGCGGTTGCCGTGCTGCTATCACTATGGCCGCAGCCGGAGAGCACCATCCCTGCTACCATGCATGCGGCGGCTGCCATGCACAGCGTGAACTTCCTGGTTCTTGATAAGGTCTTCATTCCGTCTCCTCTTCGTTGAAAAGTTCATGTGAACAGAAAAACCACTGAAACGATAGACACCTGCACGCGAGACATGGGGGTCGCATCTTATTTTGTCTCCCCCTTGATTCTCTCAAAAATGCTTTCGATATCAAGGCCCTCCCTATCGAGCCATTTCAGTGCCGAAAATGCATCCCTGAATACATATATCTTATAAGGACTTTTAAATTCCGTTACTATTTCATGCATTCGGCTCATACCGAAGGAAATATCAGCAGGTGCAACAATAGCAAGCCTGCCACCGGGTTTGCTTGTATCAACTCGTTGTATGGACAACTTTTCAATATCATCATACGAGAATACGCTTTCAGAATGTGTGTTATCAAGAATAGCGTCGTAGCTTTGAGAAAAATCCGGGTCGTTCCGCAAATCTTGGCTGAACTTCATTATTTCTTCTACCGTGGTTTTCCCCCAATTACACATTGCTATTAGCTTTTGTTCAGGCAGAATGCGATAATGAATCATGCAATTATCTCACGCGTTAATCAGCAGAACACACAGAATTTACACATAAAAAGTGAACATGGTTTTGCATTGTCTTGCCTGTTGCCCGAATTCAAGCGGGGGAACAGGCGTCTAATGCCGAGTGTAACCTATTTTTGTTGAAAAAATGAACTATGTATCATTTGACTAATTTCTTCAAATCGTCAACGTTTTTTATTTTTGCACCTCGTATCTTTATAAAGAGAATGAAAATCTTTAGCCGCTTCTAACAGAGCGACTTGATTCTCAAGCAACGTATCATCGATATCAAAAAAAATCATGATGGATTCTTGCGCACAACGCTGAAGCTCAGCGGCGCGGCTTGTCCACGCCCGTTGGAGCATTTTGTTCGGCAATCATTCTATTCCTCTCTGTTTTGCCTCTTCAATAATGGCTTCAGTGGCAGTGGCGCCCACTCGAGTTACGCCAAGCTTCCTCACACGGAGAAAGTCATCGAGTGTACGAACTCCTCCGGCAGCTTTTATCTGAACTGTTGCAGAGCATTGTTTCCGCATGAGCTTGAGGTGATGATCGGTAGCACCCTTGTAGCTATACATGCCGTTGTCTTGTTTGACGAATCCGTAACCGGATGAAGTTTTCACAAACGCGACCCGATTCTCTGAGCAAATGTCACACAATCGAATAATATGCTCATCCTTCAGATAGTCATTCTCGAAGATCACCTTCAGAATGGCATGATTTGCGGTCACGGCATCATTGATGGCCTTTACTTCTTCTGACACATAGTCCCACTCGGCACTCAGCACTTTGCCGATGTTGACAACCATGTCGATTTCGGTGCCGCCTGCCTGAACGGCCTCTTCCGCTTCCTTGACTTTGATTGAAATCGTGCTGTTTCCGTGCGGAAAGGCAATCACGGGGCACACTCCCACATCAGAGCTTGACAACAGTTCCCTTACCATAGGAATTGCGTAAGGCTTGATGCAGGCTGTGGCCACGTTGTACTTCTTTGATAGTTCGCAACCTTTAACGATGTCTTTATCCGTCATCGTTGGATGGAGCAATGAATGGTCTATCATCTTTGCTATTTTTCTTAGTGTAATCGTTTCTTTCACGTTAACTCCTCTTTGTCTTGTCGAACGTGCTGGTAACTTGCCGGGCGCGTCGTTTTGCCCGGCCAAGTTCACCCGATTGTTCGGCAAAACCGTTGTCCCCAATTAAGCTATACACAGCGTCAATAAAATAATCACACGAAATTTTGCCGATGCCCGCCAAATAAGGGCTTAAACAAACAAAGTGCGCAATTATTTATGACGCTGTGTATAAATTTCAAAAAGCAAAGAACTTTTTCACCACGAAGAGCACGAAGAACACGAAGGGAAAAACAATATTTTTTTGCAGAAGTAAAATGTTTTACTTTTAACTATGGTTTTTGTTTTTCTTCGTGATCTTCGTGCTCTTCGTGGTGAGAAAACAAGCTGTTGCCTTTTGTTTTTCTAGAAAAAAGGGGAGAGAAGCCATACATGGAAAAAATGTTGAATACTCTGGAGCAGCGGGTTTTGGGTGCCCTGATCGAAAAGGAGATGACCACGCCGGATTATTATCCGCTGACCCTTAACGCCCTGACCCTTGCCTGCAACCAGAAATCCAATCGTTATCCGGTGGTGAGCTACACGGATTCACAGGTCCTGGAAGGATTCGACCGGCTGCGCCGCCTGGGATTTGCCATGCCCGCCAGTGCCGAATCCGGCCGCGTTCCCAAATACCGCCATTGTCTGGTGGAGGAGCTGCACCTGGAGCCGGAACAGGTGGCCATTCTCTGCGAACTCCTGCTGCGGGGACCGCAAACCGCCGGCGAACTGCGCACCCGGGCGGAACGGATGCACCCCTTTGCGGATCTGGCAGCCGTGGCATCGACACTGGATGAGCTTTCGAACCGCCAGCCGTCGCTGGTAACGCAAATGGCGAGACAGCCCGGACAGAAGGAGTGCCGGTATCACCACCTTTTCGGTAAGCCCCCCGGTGAAAGCCAGGGGGAGACGGCCGTTGCCGTATTCCCCGCCGAAGAAAGAATCGCGGAGTTGGAGCGGAAAATAACCCTGCTGGAACAGGAGCTTCAGCTTCTCAAGGAAAAGCTCAAAAAACTGCTGGTATAAATTTTACCGGATCAGAGTTTTACCGGGCCACAATTTTATCAGATCAGAACAGATAATTCATCTCAACCCGGAATTCGTTATAGGACGGGTCCGCTTTGGCGGCACCGTTCATATCCAACGTGTCTGCGTCCCCCGATACAAAAGCACATCTCAACTTGAGGGCCAGTCCCGGAAGGGCCTCGACGTTTTCCACAAAATCAAGGGTCAGAACATTGCTATCCGCCGGGACATCCGGTTTCAGATCGTCAAAATCCTGAATCACATAGCGCCCCGTCACGTTGAAGCCCGAAATCAACCCGGCCTTGCCAAAATCGTAAGCTGCCTCGAGCATCCAGGTGTCGGTGTTTGCGTACCAGTTGTATTGCCCCATGGCCCGGGTATAGCCCCCGGTGGGAAATCCGCGCCAGGGCGCCACCAGGTCCGCATCGTCGGATACCTTTGAATATCCCACCAGGCCCTTGGCCGCCCCTTCGGCAAGGGCGATTCTCGCGGCGAAAAGACGGCCCTTCAGACTGGTCGGATCGCTGTATCCCCGGGCATCGGTCTCGGAAACTTTTCCCGTGATGCTTGCGCCGCCGATGTCTCCGGCCCCGTGATCGAACTGGACGAGATAGCGGACCCCCGGGGTCAACTTGAATCCTCCGGGCAAAGCGACGGTATAGTTGATCTCGCCGGTGGCCGACCCCAGGAGATCCGGCACATCCGTGTAATTCAGCATCACGGTCAGGTTCGAAACGGCAGTGTTTTCCACCTGAAATACGATCAACCGGTCATCGATTCCCGCCGCTTTGAGTGCGGACAGGGTCAGACCCTTGTGCATGGCCGAATCGTCGTTTTCGGTCCAGCCGGCATAGGGATTTTCAGGATCATCCCCATAGGCCAGCACGTGATGAAAAGAGGTATGGTCCCGAAGTTTCTGCCCGTCGAACCAGGCCGCCTTGATCTCGGTTTTCGGAATATCCCGGGTTTCGAAGGTGATTCCCCGGAAGGCGTTGGGGATCATCTTGGTGTCGTTTGCGGCGGTGAGAAGGCTTTCAAACAACTGACGGCCCGCCCGAATGCTGGATTTTTTGAATCGATACTCCGCGTAACTCTGGGTCAGAACCGTCATGTCGTAGCCATTGCCGGTGGCAATCTGGTACCTTGAGAACAGATCCTTTCCGGCCTTGGCGTATTGATAGTCATCCCCGCCCATGTGCCGGGGGGCTTGAGACGTATATACCCCCGCCGTGAGTCCGAAGCCGTTCAGATAGGCGGTTTTATAGATAAAACTGCCGCCGATCGCCACGGCCCAGTGGTCCCGGGTCTTTCCCTCGATTTCGTCCGCCCACTGCCATGAAAAACTGTTGGCCCTGAGCCTGCCGTAAAAAACCCCGCCGGTAAACATACCGGTGATATCGTCGGCGTCCCCCGGCAGCTTCTGATAGACCTCCGTCATATTTCCTTTCAGCGTTCGCTTGGTGCCGTCTTCAGCATTTGCCCGAAAAGTGCCACAATACAAAAGTGTGATACAACAAACCGCAATCAAATATATTTTCCGCGTCATTTCAATCACCTATATCTTTTCCTGTCCCGTAGTTCTCTGCGTCTCGGCGCCTCTGCGTGAAAATTGTTTTTCCGTATGAAGTCTAGATACACTCGTGATGTTTCTTTTTATTTTGCCATGGAAAAACCGTACGATTCAAAGACATCCCTGGCTTCATCGGATTTTAAAAATTCCAGAAACGCCTTTGACACGGCGGTTTCGCCATCCTTCACAAATGCCACAGGATATACGATTTTCGGGTGGCTGTCTTCCGGAAACGTCCCCACCACACGAACCTTTTTGGAAATGGATGCGTCGGTGGCATAGACCACGCCCAGGGGAGACTCCCCCCGCTCCACCAGGG
>JBECKW010000134.1:0-3418 GCA_040235505.1 Desulfobacterales bacterium | reverse complement strand
ATCCCCCGGATGAATCACACACCGATTGTCCAGAATTTTCAAAGCCGCACCCTGCCGAGTATGCCGCATGACTGTAATGCAGTGTATTTTTAATGGTTGTTAGCTTTTTTACAAACTGAAAAAAGCTTTATTACCTTTGATTGCAAGCTTTTACGTAATATATCGTAAGTTTTATGGCAAAAAAATACGGTCCAATATTTGATCAGCAGTAAATCATTTCAAATTGAATCCTGTCCCCTTGCGCTGTTTGCAAGTTAACTCGAACGATCGGATGGGGGGGTGAATTTTTTTACTGCACAATTGTACAGCTTTTATCCTGTACATTTGTGCAATATACTTGTCAAGGAAATTATCTCGAAATTTTCGATCGCTAAAAAACAAAACATGCTATAGAAGCATTTTTTGATGTGTTATTAAATTGTTAATGATTGTTCATATCGCTCATTAATTTGCCGCGCCACGTAATTTTATGTGGTGACAGCCCACCCTGCGATGGTTTATCCGTTTTTTCTGAAAAGAATCTCTATCACCCTTTCTGTATGCAGCGCTATCCCCTTTTCAGAGCGGATATCCGCCTTGAGCAAATGGTTTGACAAATCCCATGATATGATCGGTGTATCGGCGATTGCCTTCATATAAACCGAAAAGCTGTCGTGGTTGAAACCTTTAAAATAGCCGCAGGCCTGGGCTCCTTTAAAGAAAGGTTCGGCAAGGTCATGAATACGCTTCTGCTTTTCTGCGACAAAATCATATTTCAGACTATGCCTGCGGACATCATGCAGAAGCATTTGGCTCAGCTCCAGATTGTGGGCGACAATATCAATATGAGTTCTAATAATATTTTTAAAACACTCGACGGGATCAGATGACGTCTGCGAGTCGATCGCCTTTTTCAAACCTGCTTCGTGAAGCTTCAGGCCATACTCCACAACCGCCGTCCACAAATCCTCTTTGGAGCCGAAATGGTGCCGGATGAGGCTGTGGGTGGTTCCGGCAATCGAGGAGATTTCCCTCAACTTCGCTTTGAAAAAGCCTTCCCTTGCAAACACTCGGAGGGCTGCTTTGAGAATCTTATTTTTTGTCTTTTCAGCAACTTCTTTTGGCTGCTTGCCAGGTTGCCTTTTCATCTGTTTCGGCTGCACTTTCTACCCCCCAGAAATCGTGATACGTTTCAGGATGATTCAAGATATTTTCTATAGCATACGACACTGATTTAAAAAAGAACCTGAACCTAAATCCCCATCCATTCGGTGGGTTCAATGGCAACCCCGATTTACAGTCTGTGACGATAACGAATGATTTGGCTTTCGCTAATTGTCGTTGTGTGATATGGCTTACCAATTATAAATATTTTCCTTTATTTCGTAATTTTTCACAAGTTTTATACCAGGACGTTCTTCCTCCTGGCCGGATATTCTTTTGGTAAAGAAGCGCACGAAGGAAAAACAAAAAATATGAGGAGGAAATGCATGAAGCGCAAACAGCCTCAAAAGATCACCGGAACAACTGCTGTCATTGTACTTGTGACGTTGATAGGCTTTGTGTTTTTCATATCGTGTGGTTCGAAAGTATCAGAGAAAGCGAATGAAACGACAGAAGGCTCTGTCATCGATCGTTTCAACACGCCGGATGCCATTTCAAAACCCATGGCACGCATGTGGTTCGGCGATGCGTCCGCGGGCATTGATGATAACGATACCATCGCCAGGCAGATCAATGCGCTGGCGAAAGCCGGATATGGCGGGGTGGAGGTTGCCATGCTGGCCGACGACTCGAACTACACCAACGCCCAGTCAGAGTACGCCGGATGGGGAACTCCCTCATGGGTCAGCCTGCTTAAAAAAGTTTATAGGGCCGCTAATGCCGTAAAGGGAGGATTCATTGTGGATTTGACAATAACCTCCCACTGGCCGCCATGCCTCAACACCATCGATCCCAATGATAATGCGGCGTCACAGGAAGTTTCCCTTGCCATGACAAAACTGACTGCCGGCATGCTTGCGGCCGGCAAAGCCCGGCTGAATCTTCCGGAAACCAAAACAGCCGACAGCCACGGCGCCCATTTTATATTTACAGACAGACTGACCACTGCCGCGGTAGCAAAAGTAACCGGTGTAAAAGGCAAGACCGTTACTGTTGATTTTACGACGATAAAAACTCTCGATACTCAAAAGATGAGGGTCGATGCTGTTTCAGGGCTTAAAGAGGGAACCTATAAAATGATCGATGGCAAGTATTACCTCGGTTCCCCTGCAGGTGTGCCCGACGAAAAAACATGTGAAAAATACGGCTGGATCTATTCGAGCAAAGAAGAAGACAACAAGTGGATGACGCTTTCAAAAAGTACGGTGGGCGTATTCGGCAAAGCGCCTGAAGAAGGCGCGGACCTTTCAGCCAGCTATAACGGGAAAGAAGATGATAAATTTGATCGCGCCAGAATGGCGGACTGGCAATATCAATATACCGCAGATATATCCGGTCTTGACATTTCCGGTGCAAACAACTCCTCCGATATTGCCATCGGCGATTGGGTGATTATCGGAGCTTTCTGCCGCGGTACCGGCCAGATGTACAGCGGCCGCAACGGTGAGGAAAACAAACAGCCCACCATGCTCAACAGGCCTTATGTCACCAACTATTTTGACAACATCGGGATTGATGTCGTCGCGGATTACTGGAAAAAATACATTCTCTCCGATCCGCAGTTGGCCCAGATGATGAAAGTGAACGGCGCGATGGGCGCGTCCATTTTTGAAGATTCGATCGAGGCGACCGCTGAAACGAATTTCTGGGTGTACGATATACTCGATGAGATCAAGGCACACTACGGTTCGGATTATAAATATACCGATATACTGCCGATTGTCATTGCCGGCTTTGTGGATAATGATAGAGGACCAATGATGCCCCCGGGTTTTGGCGATAAGCCAAAAGTCGACTATCTGGAGTTCAGTAATGTAGATAAGCCTGTGATCAAAAGAATAGAGCAGGACTATTTTACCCTGATGGGAAAGCTGTATAACGAACAGCATTGTCATATTTCCAATGAATGGGCGGAAAGCATCGGGTATTCATACCGCGCCCAGACATATTCGCTTACCGGTATGGATATTGCGGCAGCTGCGGCGTCCGTTACGATTCCTGAGGGTGAATCGGGCCAGAACGGTGATGGCCTCCGCCAGATGCGTTCTGCCGTGAACCTGTATGATAAGCAGTGCCTGTCCATGGAAGCAATTACAGGGGCAAAAATTTATGATTTCAACTGGGAAGATATACTGTTTGCGCTTACATCAAACTTTTCTTACGGTGTCAATCATGTGATTATGCACGGGTCTGCCTACTCGAAATCACTGAACGGAGCCGGCGCCGACTGGCCGGGATGGGACCCGTTCAGAGGAGCTTTCGGCGAACCCTATAC
>JBECKW010000126.1:0-28233 GCA_040235505.1 Desulfobacterales bacterium | reverse complement strand
TCAATTTCAGATGCTCCCGGAACCAGTCGAAATGCCGGTCCAGGATATTGTACCAGCGGTCATAGCCGTGTTTAAATAGATCCGCGTCACTGAACTGGTATCCCCGCAGAAGAATCTGAATGATTCTAGTGGTTTCTTCCGGCATATCAGCGCCCATGAGCTCCCTCCCAGACAATATCGAAATCAGCGAGTTCCACTGTAAAATCCGTCAAGTCCCCTAAGAAAGCCCGATTGCTCATTCGAACGAAAAATGGCGGATTCGCCATGATGAGCGGCAGGGCAATGGCCTTGAGTCGCTCATCGGGTGGATAGGCGGTATATTCCCGGATCACAAACCCCGGCCAGCCGTCGATACGCCGGTTCTTTTCCATCTGTGAAAGCAGCAGGTCATCGAAAAGAAGCAGTTGATCGGCCCGCTCCTCCTTCGGTGGGGCAAAGGAAAGGGGTCTTGGCCTAGGAACGAACTTCCCGTGAGCCACGTCATTGAAAAAGGCTCCCTGCCTGTCAAAGCCCGCAGCCTGGCTTGCCTGAAAACCGGTCAGCACAACGGTGTCGGCCGTCAGGTGTTCCCATATGCCGCCAAGGTCTCCGAGGCAGGCTGCCAGCGCATCCTTGATGCTTTTTTCCTCCAGAAGCGAGTTCAGAAGCGCTCGACTGGTATCGATCAGGGTCTCGAAATGCCGGATCAGGGTATGGTCGATGTACTGAATATCTGTGGCAAGCCTGGACCGGCGGGTATCAAGCTCCACGGATTCGGAAAGAAGTCCGGCGTCAGCCGAAAGATCGGCCATGCGGCGGCGAAGCATCGCCATCTTCTGGACCGGCTCTGCGCCCGGGTCGACAAGTTCCCTGAGAGGTTCGATATAGCGCCGGTGGACGGTTTTCAGCTCTTCGATGCGCATATCGATGAACTTTTCCCCGCTGTTTCGCTTCATGTCCCCGAAGCCGCGCATACAGGCCTGGTAATGCTGGTAGCCGCTTTCCCGCACTTCCCGGACCACCAGATAGAGCTTGTCCACCGTATCGATGATCGGGTCCATTTCCGGCATTTCGGCATACAGAAGCTGCTGCAGGGTGTCAGTAAGCTTTCCGATCTCGAAGATCTGATCCCTCAGGAAGCCCGCATGGGTCAACCGACCTCGCCTCTCATAAAAATTGACTATACCGACAACTACAGGGTTAACACTGTATTCAAAATCCGCCTCTTCATAGAGGATGGACGCTCTGCAATAGCGCTCTATAAGCCGGTCTTTGTCTGCAGGCGAAATCCCATGCCGCTCCATATAGGTGAGCAGTTTGGCTCGGCTGATCAGCCCTGGCTCCGCGCACAGATCCACAAGCAGCCCATGGTGCAGACCTGCAGTAGCCAAAAATCCCTGGAAAGTGGTGATGGACATCCTCTACTCTTCGCAAAAAAAATAATTACAATATCGCTTCAAAAAATCAAACGCATTCATGATCCCATTACTGAATGGAACGTTCCCGGCCTTTGTCTTTCCTCCTCATTTACCCAGACAGCATTTTTTATATTTTTTCCCACTTCCGCACGGGCAGGGATCGTTTCGTCCTATTTTCTTTTTCGCACCGGAATCGATATCAAACGGAAAGACATTATATCTGGGCTGGGGAGTGTCCCTGAAACGGCGAACCCCCAGTTTTATTTCCACATCCTCGATATCACCGCAAATGCTAATATCAACGGCATCCCGTTTGTAGACCTCTCGAATGACATTCAATGCCGATACGGCTTCAAGATCGAGGAGAAACCAGACGATCATGCCGTTCAGTTCACCCTCAGCTTCATCAGCCCTTGAAAGCGCATTGGATAGAATGGAAATGCATTCTTCCTTTTTCTCCGGGATTGTTTTCCCGATTTCTTTGATACATTCGGCGGCAGACATCCGACTCTGTTCAGGATCTTCCCCGTTTAACAAGCACCCTGCCAGGGGTTTTATGCAGTCCTCCCCGATCATTGCCATCACTTGGGGCAAATCACCGAGTGCCCATTCATCGTCCTGAAGGGATTCGAAAAGATCTATCAAGGGCAAAATGGCCTCCTTTGCCCTTAACTGACTAGCAGCGCGCCAGGCATGCAGCGGTGCCCATACCTCGTTGCTTTCCTCATCCGCCCAATTCAATTTTTCATCGCTGAACATCTCAATGAGTTGCGGCACATCCGATTCCGTTATCCCCAGGGCCTTATAATCAAGCCATTCAGAGTCCCCCTTCGGCTTGCCGAGTTCCAGCAACTTATTCACACTGTTTGAATATGTCATCGTCCTCCCCCCAATAGCCCTATTTTGGCCATAGCGGATTTAAGAATCAGACGCTTTTTCAACCGCTTTGTGAAGGGATGATCTGGAGCGAGCTGTTTGAGATTCCGATAGAAAATCTCTGCTGTCTCCATTTTTCCGGTATGGGCGAAATACAATCCCGCTACGCCCATGAACCCGACCACTTCCGTAACATGAAAAACATCCCGCGCAGGGTACATCGCCTTGATGTCAAAATTATGGTCGAATATCTCCGGAACTTTCTCATAATTTCCTTCGAGAATGCAGGTTTCAGCCCAGTTCAATCGTGCAAAAATGTATTCCGGATTGTTATGGTAATTTTTTTCCGCCCAAAGTTTCGCCTGCTCCCGATTGCCCAGATTCGAATAGGCGACACTTAAAAAATTATACAGCTTAGGGACCTTCGGGTATTTATCGATCAGCGCCTCAAGTGTACCAATCACCTCTTTAGACCCTCTGGTCGCCTTTTCGACAAGGTCCTCCATCTGAGCCTGCACCTCCTCCGGGATGGAATCATCCGGAATCGGTTCAAAAGTCACTTCGTAGGTAAGGAGCTGGTAACCGGTCCCGTTTTCATCGATCAACCGGGTGCCCGGCACCGCCCGCTTTCCGATAAACGAACTTTTCTGTTTTTTTTTGTTTCTCTTTTTAGCCAAACTTACACTCCGCTTGATTCGAATATCCTCGGTGCTGCCTATGTCTTCCTATCAATCAAGTACTCTGAACCAAAGCCCATACCATATGTAGTGCTTTATCCTGAATCAATCCAATATATTGATTTTTAAGGACCAACCATCAACCAACTGTCAAATAGCCGTCAAATAAAAGTCAGCCCCGAATGGTGACATAGCCGGCGCATGCTGCCCGGCACGGTGCCGTGCAAGATACTGCAGCACCATCAATGCCATGTGGCTCATCAGCGTCATGGATCAGCGCCGCCACACCGTCCGTATATTGCCTTTTGTAACGGCTGGTTATGCCACGAAATGCCCATTTTCGAACCAGCGCATTTTCATGGGAAAGAAGTGCAGCATAATCTTCATAACGCCATAGCTTATTCATTTTCCACTATCCTTTTCCCAAAAGCCTTTTATCTACACCAGCATCAACTCGATTTATACACCCAATGCACCCACCGGGATAACAGCCACACCGTCTTTTCGCATATACCCGTATCCGGTACCGACAATGACGCCAAGCAGTGCAGGCGGGCCGCACTTGCCGGTATCGATTCGCTCTGCAAATTTCAACAATGTCGCGGCCCCTGCATCGGCATGACCTGCTCCCAGCTTGATTTCAAATGCCGCATAGCGCCCGTCCCTTGCTTCAACGATGGCGTCCACTTCAAGGCCCGTGTTGTCTCGGTACTGAAGAACGGCTGCATCGTTGGCCTGGGCATATACTCTCAGATCGCGAATCACCATTGATTCAAAAAGGAGTCCGAAAAAATTGAAATCCGAAAGCAGCCGATCGGGCGTGGCCCGCAATGCGGCCACAGCGAGAGAAGGATCGATGAAATGGCGTTTGGGTGCGCTTCGCAGGATCGATTTCGATCGCAGATGAGGCGCCCATGCCGGTTGATCCTCAATGATCATCAGACGAAGCAGTGCGTCGAGATAGCCGCGCACGGTTAGGTCATCCAGGGCGCCGTCCACGCTTCCGGCATCGGCCGCAAGCGTTCTTATGGCAACGGGGGTTGCCGAGTTACGGGCAAGTGACTGCACCACCCGCATGACTTTTGCCGGATCGCGTCGACTTTGATCCACTCGGCTAATGTCTACCCGAACAATTTCCTCCAGATAATCCCGTATGGCCGAAATCGATTGTTTCACCGACAGGCGATGATGCGCCGGCCAGCCGCCAACCGCGATACATTCCGCAATATCGTTAATATCCATGCCCGGGTCCGGGCAATTTTGAAAGGTACCTTCAAGAAAATCACCAACAGATGAGGTGCCGTTGGCATGGCCGGTTTCAAAAAGAGTCATCGGACGCAGACGGAGACGGGTCAGTCTGCCGGCACCGGTGTGTCTAGTGATGTCATCCGCCGGAACTGCGGACCCGGTGAGGATGAATTGTCCCGGCAGGCCGCGATCATCTACCAATCTCCGGATATGGTTCCAAATGATCGGCTCCAATTGCCATTCATCAATCAGGCGGGGTGTTTCGCCGGAAAGCACCAGATTTGGATCGATCGCTATTGCCTGCCTGGCATTGGCGTCGATGTCGAGGAGCACTTCACTGCCGGCGACCTGCCTGGCGGTTTCCGTCTTCCCGCATGCTTTAGGCCCCTCGATAACGACGGCGCCCAAGGATGCCAATTTCGCAGTGAGTTCTTTGTCTGCAATCCTTGGTTTGTAAATCATTTCGTTGCCCGGAAGGTGGATTCGGTAAAATGCAACAACTTTATTCGTAATAATGTAATAGTTTAAATAGGTAAAATATAACCAATACATCCCATAAAATGTAATGATATTTCTCTCTATATGGAATCCGCAAGCAGGTGTCAAGGGTTGCTCTTAATTTTTTCCTCCCTTGACAAATATATAAATATATATATATTTGTATCATCGTGGATTTCCGGTTCGCAGGAGTGGACTTCAGGAGGTTTTATAGTGGACGAAGATCAAAAAATCAGGGAGGTTGTGTGGATTGGATCAAGCAGAAAGGACATGTCGAAGTTGCCACAAACGGTTAAACGTGCGTTTGGCACAGCACTTTTAGCAGCTCAAATGGGGGTGAAACCACCAGATGCAAAACCGCTCAAAGGTTTTGGTGGAGCGGGTGTTCTGGAAATCGTTGAGGATTTTTCGGGGGATGCCTACCGGGCTGTCTACACCGTCCGGTTTGCCAACAAAGTGTATGTCCTTCATGTTTTTCAAAAAAAATCTAAAAAGGGCATTTCAACACCGAAGCATGAAATAGATTTAATCAAAAACAGATTAAAAATGGCTGAGGAGTTACACTCAAAAAGTTAGGAGTAGGTCATGGGAAATGAATATGAGAGAAGCAGCGGCAATATTTTTGCCGATCTTGGATTCCCCAATTCCGAACAGGAATTACTTAAAGCGAGATTAACCGTACAAATTTACAAACTTATTAAAGAACAAGGCTTGACTCAAAAAGAAGCTGCAAAACTGCTTGGCACAACCCAGCCACAAATGTCTGCACTGATGCGTTGTAGGCCCACTTCTATTTCTATTGGCCGGTTAATGGAATTTTTAACAATTCTTGGCCAAGATGTTGAAGTGAATATTACGCCTGTAAAAAATAAAGGGGGCAAGGAGAAACGCGGGCATATGACTGTGGCAGCGGCAGCGGTATAAAAAAATTACACGGTCTTTAAAACGAGTTGGAGGTGGTTGGTTCGTCAGTGACCAACCTTTCGCGCCCCCCCTTGGAGGTTGAACCGGAGAGACCAAAAACGATGAGGCACGAACCTATTATCTTGATTCGGAGTTGAAAGAAATTGTTGAACACCAGTGGTCGAGTAGACGGCAGCTTTTGCCTTACGTTTTCCTAAACAGATCCGGCACGGATCGGATCAACCGCTTTGATAAGGCCTGGAAAAAGACTTGCAAAGACGCGGAGATTGGCCTAAGACATTTCCACGATTTTCGGCGGACCGCCGTACGAAACCTGGTCCGTTCCGGGGTGCCTGAGAGGGTTGCCATGATAATTTCCGGACATAAGACAAGGTCCGTGTTTGACCGGTACAACATCGTAAGCGACACGGATCTCAAGCTTGCCACCATCCGGCAGGAAAATTATCTGAACTCGCTCACGGGCACAAAATCGGGCACAATTCATCAGATCGACAAGACACGCAAAATAACAACCCGTTGATTTGATTCTTAATGCCCCCGTAGCTCAGTGGATAGAGCAATGGATTCCTAATCCATGCGCCGCAGGTCCGATTCCTGCCGGGGGCACCATCCCCAACGAATCATCCCCCCCCTGCCGTATGATATGACCTTTGTTTTTTTTTACGATTTCTATTGACCTTCTCAAAAAAACCATATAATCATCGCCAACTTCGCCCGAAGCTTTTGGGCAATATAGGTAATAACTTTCTATTTATAGGTACTTACATGTATAGGGCACGTGCTAATTTGGCGCTGCTTTTTTATTTTTTGATCGTTTCGATCGTATTCTTTGCAGTCTTCCGCGCCTCGTCTGCCGATATTCGAACCGTCTGGGATGCCGTACAGGGATTTTACCCTGCCAGGATCCTTTTTTATATCACCCAGGCGTTTTTCATTGTTCACCTCTCCGTATTTATCTGGCGCATCGTGCTTTTTTTCAAATATGCACCAGCCGAACCCTGCGGAGACGAAGAACTGCCGACCTGCTCGGTCATCGTTCCGGCTTACAATGAAGGCGGGCAAGTTTTTGAAACCGTGAAAAGCATTGTAAAAAGCGATTATCCACCTGAAAAGATGTCCATTGTCGTGGTGGACGACGGCAGCCGGGACGATACCTGGTATTGGATGAAAAGCGCCGCTAAAAAATTTCCAGGTCGTGTCCGGCTTTTTAAACAGCCGGTGAATCGGGGAAAACGCCATGCCCTTTACCTGGGGTTCAAACATGGTAAAGGGGACGTCTTTGTAACCATCGACAGCGATTCCAATGTGGAGCCCCATACCCTTCGTCACTTGGTAAGCCCGTTTGCACGCGATCAGCGGGTTGGGGCGGTTGCTGGCAATGTCCGTATTCTAAACCGCCAGGAGGGAATCATTCCGAAAATGCTGGAAGTTTCATTTGCCTATAGCTTTGATTTCCTCAGGGCCGGCCAGAGTGTTATCAAATCGGTGATGTGCACACCCGGGGCTCTATCGGCCTATCGACGGGAAGTGGTTCTGAAGGTTTTATCCGAATGGGTCCATCAGAAATTCTGCGGCCGGATGGCCAATATCGGTGAAGACAGGGCCATGACCAACCTGATTTTAAGAAACGGTTATCATGTTCATTACCAACGTGATGCGGTGGTGTACACCACGTCACCGATAACATTTCTAAAGTTGTGGAAAATGTTGTTGAGATGGGCCAGGAGCAATGTCCGGGAGACCCTTGTGATCAGCCGGTTTGCCTTTCGCAAATTCCGAAACGACGGCGCGTTGGGTCTTCGAATCAATGTGCTTCTCGGCTTGATGAACATCAGCCTGGGCCAGGTCATGCACCTTTTTGCACTGGCGCTGCTGGTATATCTCCCCTTCATGGTGACTCCCAAGATGTTATTGGGGGCGGCTTTTTCGTCGTGCGCACCGGGCATATTTTACGCCATCCGGTATAAAAGCAACCACGCCATCTGGGCGATTCCCTACAGCTTTTTCTGGATGTCCTGTCTGTCGTGGATTGGATTTTACGCGCTGCTTTCTCCCCACAAGACGGGGTGGATGACCCGGAACCTTAAAGAAGCGCCCGGCGCCATCGATATCGCAAGATCGATGCTGCCGGATGGACCCTCTTCTTCGATGTCCAGGTTCCGGCTGCGAAAGGTCGCCTGAAAAATCTATCCTTCTTTCCAAAAAAGCCGGTTTCAAAACGTTCCACTTCGTCCGATTTCTGCGTTGGGCGAACCGGGACATTTTGAATCTGGCTTAAAAGTCTCTGGAAAAACCCGCTTGCTTATCCGTTGTCTCCCACAAACGGCTTTCCACATTCTTTACATCGCCCGTCCGGCCCGATGACGCCGATACAGTTCCCGTCGCTGCAAAGTTGCCTGTTTTCCCATTCCGAATCGGAATCCGGATCAAAATCGGGGGAAGCGGCATCATCGCTGTCCGGAATTTCGCCATGGCTTGCATCCGAATCCTGCGAAGCTGCTTCCGAACTGACCTGCTCAGTATTAAGCGCACCTTCGTAAGGCTTTCCACATTCCTTGCATCGGCCATCAGGACCGATGACACCGATACAATTCCCGTCGCTGCACAGGGTTCTGTTCTTCCACTCGAGATCCAGATCTGTTTTTTCATTGTCCATACACATATCCTTCCACAAGGAGCGGCTTTTTTCGCCAACCAATCAATCCTTCATCACAAGTTATATCATCCAGTTAGCATGAAGGTCGCACAATGGCAACCACCACTTCAATTGCAATCATAACGTCCGATCCCGACGCCTGGCGCCTATCATCGTGGTTGTCCTTGACACTTGTATGGAAATAGGTTAGCAAAACCTGTTTAAACTGGAATTTTCCAAACGGTTTCAGCCGGTTGAAACCGTCGATTTATATGATTACAAGAAATGCAAGTAGCTGGTCTTGCACTTCTTTTATCACAATGGCGCACTTAATGGGCAGAAATGCGGCAGGGGCGCAGCGCTGGCTTCGGAGAATGATTTGATGATAGACAAAACGAGTGAGATTCTCCAAAGACGAATCGAAAAAATCCATGAGCTCAGATCTCAGGGATTTCGTCTTTTCCCGAATGATTTTAAAGTATCTCATACCATAAAGGACATCGGTGACGCCATCGAAGCAGACCCGTCCAAAATTACGGAAAACGGACCGGTGTTTACCACGGCGGGCAGAATGATGGCCATCAACCGGTTCGGCAAGAGCACCTTCATCCGCTTCCGGGACCGTACCGGTCAGCTTCAGGCCTATGTCAGAAAAGATAAAATCGGCGATGACGGCTATGCTTTTTTCAAGCAGCTCGATATCGGTGACTTTGTGGGACTGACCGGGCCTCTGTTTCAGACCAGAACTGGGGAATGGACCCTGCTGGTGGAGAATCTCACCCTTCTGTGCAAGGCCACCCGCCCCCTGCCGGAAAAATTCCACGGACTCAAGGACCCGGAAAAACGTTATCGGCAGCGGTATATCGATCTCATCATGAACGGCGAGGTTCGGGATCTTTTCATCCGGCGCAGCCGGATTATCCAGGCCGTCAGAAATTTTCTCCTGGACCGGGACTTCCTGGAAGTGGAAACGCCCATGATGCAACCGATCCCCGGAGGCGCCGAAGCGACCCCCTTTGTAACCCACCACAATGCCCTGGACATGGACCTGTATCTGAGAATCGCTCCCGAGCTGTATCTCAAACGCCTGGTGGTGGGCGGGTTCGAACGGGTCTTCGAAATCAACCGCAGTTTCCGAAACGAAGGAGTCTCCACCCGGCACAATCCCGAATTCGCCATGATCGAATTCTACCAGGCCTATGCGACCTATCACGATCTCATGGACCTCACGGAAAAGTTGTTCGTCCAGGTGGCAAAGGAAGTGACCGGATCGGATACCATTGTCTACCAGGGAGAGGCCATTCATCTGGGGGGCGACTGGCAGCGGATTCCTCTGCTGGATGCCTTGACCCGGATCGGCGGCATCGAACCGGGTCTTTTGAAGGACCGGGAGGGGCTGCTTGCCTTTGCCCGGGAAAGCGGCATCAAAATCACCAAACAGGAACGGCTGGGGAAAGTCATCACCAAGCTCTTCGACGTGCTGGTGGAGCCCAAATTGATTCAACCCACGTTCATTACGGGATATCCGGTGGAAGTCTCCCCGCTTTCCAGGCGCAGTAACACCCATCCGGAACTGACGGACAGATTCGAACTGTTTATCGCCGGACGTGAGATCGCCAACGGGTTTTCCGAGCTCAACGATCCCGAGGACCAGATGGGCCGGTTCCTCCAGCAGGTGGCGGACCGGGACGCCGGCGATGCGGAAGCCCATTTCATGGATAAAGACTACATCGAGGCGCTGGAATACGGCATGCCGCCGACCGCGGGGCAGGGAATCGGCATTGACCGGCTGGTGATGCTTTTGACCGATTCGGCGTCGATCCGGGAAGTGATACTTTTCCCGCATATGAAATCAAAAGATATAGAACGGTAGCCTTCCAATACATGGCTGTGGAATTTTTCATAGGCAGGCGGTATCTGCGAACCAAACAAAAACAGGCGTTTATCTCCCTGATAACGTTCCTGTCCGCAGCCGGCATCACCATCGGCGTCATGGCTCTGATCATCGTCATCGCGGTCATGGCCGGTTTCGAGTCGGACCTCAAATCGAAAATTTTGAACGTGGACGCCCATATTACGCTGCAAAGCTATGAACCGTCCTTTTCCGGTTACCGGGATATCATCAAAACCATCGAACAAACACCGGGAGTCGAAAGCGCCAGCCCGTTTATCACCACTCAGGTCATGCTGCGGTCCTCACAGAATTCTTCGGCGGCAATTGTTCGGGGGATCGATCCTTCAACTGCCAGCCAGGTCGATAAGTATCTGAACACCAAACCATTGGCAGCGAACGATGAAAACCGAAAAACCGAGCCAAACCTGAAACCCGGCATCGTACTGGGAAAAGAACTGGCGGATCACCTCGGAGTTCTCGTGGGGGATTCGGTTCAAATCATCTCCTCCGCCCGGGGAAGCCTTTCCCCCATCGGCCATATGCCTGTCATGCGTCAGTTTAAAGTGGTGGGCCTCTTTGAATCTGGAATGTACGACTACGACAGGTCCCTGGGATTCATCTCTCTCTCCTCGGCCCAGAGCCTTCAGCGCATGGATGATGAAGTGAGCGGCATTTTTATCCGAGTGAAGGACGCATACCACGCCGATAAAATTCGGGAGCAACTGGTGAAAACCCTCGGTTTTCCGTACCGGGCCATGGACTGGATGCAGAAAAACCAGAACCTCTTTTCCGCACTGAAGCTCGAACGAACGACAATGTTCATCATCCTGACCCTGATCGTACTGGTGGCCGCCTTCAATATCGCCAGCACCCTGATCATGATGGTGATGGAGAAGAGAAAGGATATCGCCATTCTCCGGGCCATGGGGGCCACCGACCGCCAGATTCGAAGAATTTTCGTTTTTAAGGGAATGGTGATCGGGCTTGTCGGAACATTTCTGGGGGACAGTTTCGGTGTGATTCTCTGCTACCTGCTGAAACACTATCAGTTTATCAAACTTCCCAGCGACGTCTATTTTATCTCGAAACTGCCGGCTGACCCTGAGCCCTTAATGGTCATCATCATCTCGCTGGCGGCCCTGGTCATCTGTTTTGTTGCCTCTCTTTACCCGGCACATCAGGCGTCCAAGATGAACCCCGTGGAGGCGATTCGAAATGCATAGCGCCACGAATGCCGCCGGCCCGACGATCTTGGAGGCCAGGGATATCCATAAGAGCTTTAACAACGAGGGCAACCGTATCGATATTCTGAAAAACGCCTCGTTTCACCTGGCACCGGGCGAAACAGTTGCGGTGGTGGGTGCTTCCGGTATCGGCAAATCGACCTTTCTCCATGTGATCGGCACACTGGAAAAACCGGATGCCGGGGAACTGCTGTTCAGTGAAAAGGACGTATGTCGGCTTGATCCACCGGCGCTGGCCCGGCTGAGAAACGAATCCATTGGATTTGTCTTCCAATTCCACTATCTTCTGCCGGAGTTTTCATCCCTTGAAAACACGATGATGCCGGCACTGATTCAGGGAATCGGCAAATCCACTGCAGAAGCGGCAGCGGAACAAATCCTGGTGCGGGTCGGGCTGAAAAATCGTTTGAACCACCGCGTGTCGAAGCTTTCGGGGGGTGAACAGCAACGGGTGGCCTTGGCGCGAGCCCTGGTGCTGAAACCCCGAGTCCTTCTGGCGGATGAACCGACGGGGAACCTGGACCGGCAAAACAGCGATCAGGTCCATGCGCTGATCATGGAACTCAATCGGGAATTCGGCATGGCCGTAGTGGTGGTCACGCATAATACGGAACTTGCCGCAATGATGGCAAGGCGCGTGACGATTCTGGATGGAAAAGTGGTTGCAACGCAATAGGGAGGTATGTTGAAACGTTTTTTTCTTTTCATACTGATACTGTCGATGTTTTGGCCCGGCGCGGCTTTTTCCGAGGAAGCCCCCCGGGTGGCGCTGTTTCCTTTTACGATCACGTCGGAGACGAATCTTTCTTACCTTCAGACGGAAATTCCGAAGATGATCAAGACGCGTTTTGCCCAAGCGAGTATCGCCACTGAGCTTTTCGATGCGCCGGTCGGGGGCGACGAGACGGCCATGCGCACGGCAGCCCTTTCCAAAGCCTGCACCCACGCCCTCTGGGGCACCCTGGTCCGGGAGGGGGATAAGTTTAAGATTTCGGCGTATCTCATGGAAACGAAGGGGTTGACCCCTCCGCGGGAGTTCACGGCGAGCGCTGAAAGCATCGAAAATCTTCTGGGCAGCGTCCAGAAACTCGCCGACAATATCCGAAACGCCCTGGTGCCCCGGGAAATTATCGCCGAGATCCGGGTGGAGGGAAACGCCCGGATTGAGGACGAGGCCATCAAGCGTGTCATCAGCTCCAAGCCCGGTGATGAGTATCTTCCCCAGGTGCTTTCAAACGACCTGAAGGCGGTCTACAATATGGGATACTTCGATGACATCCGCATCCTGGAAGAAGACAGCCCGGCGGGGAAAATCGTCACTTTCAAGGTGAAGGAGAAGCCGACGGTCAAGTCCATCGATTTCAAGGGCAACCATGCCATCAAGACCGAGAAGCTGGAGAAGAATGTGGACATCCACAGCGGCTCGATCTTAAACATCTTCGACGTCAAGAAGAACATCCAGGCCATCGTGCTGCAGTACAAGGATAAGAACTACCAGTCGGTGAAGGTCACCACTGAGACCAAGGATCTGGGCAACAACCAGGTGCAGCTGACATTCGTGATCAAGGAAGGGGAAAAGGTCCGGATCAAGAAGATCAGCTTCGATGGCAACGAGGCTTATACGGACAAGAAGCTCCGGAAGATGATGAAGTCCAAGCAGAAGGGGTTCTGGTCGTGGCTGACCTCCTCGGGGGATTTCAAGCAGGACTACATCGATCGGGATGTGGCGGTGATCGAGGCCTTTTACAAGAACAACGGCTACATAGGGGCCAAGGTGGCCCCGAAGGTAGAGACCAAGGGCAACTGGATTTACATCACCATGAAGATCGAAGAGGGACCCCGGTACAAGGTCGGGAAAGTGGAAATCCAGGGCGATCTCATCGTGCCCAAAGAAACGCTGATGAAAAAACTCAACATCACGAAAGAGACCTGGTACAACCAGGACGTGGTGCGGGAAGACATGCTGGCCATCACGGACATTTATGCCGATTACGGGTATGCCCACGCCGACGCGTATCCCCGGCTTCGGGAAGACGAAAAGGAAAAACGGGTGGATATCATCTTCGATATCCAGAAGGGAGCGCAGGTCTATTATGAACGGATCACCATCAGCGGCAATACCAAGACAAAGGACAAGGTCATCCGCCGGGAACTGAAGGTGCAGGAGGGGGGACTCTCCAACGGTTCGGACCTGAAACGGAGTAAGAAAAACCTCGACCGGCTGGACTTTTTCGAGGAGGTCAAAGTTACCGACAAACCGGGTTCGGCGGATAATACCGTGGACCTCGATTTCAATGTGAAGGAAAAAGCCACGGGCACCTTCTCCTTCGGCACCGGATACAGCAGTTATGAGAATCTGTTCTTCACCACGTCGGTCTCCCAGGCCGACTTCCTCGGCGGGGGCGATACCGTATCGCTCCAGGCCCAGGTGGGCGGTACCACCAAGCAGATCATGTTCAAATACATCAAACCGTGGACCTTCGAAATTCCCCTCACCACCGGCTATTCCCTCTACCGGTGGACCCGGGAATACGATTATTACGACAAGGACAGCCGGGGCGGTTACGTGAGCGCGAGCTACCCCTTCTTTTCCGAGGACATGCGGCTGTTCGCAAGCTACGCCTATGACCGGGCCACCATCGATAATACCTACACCCTTTATGCTTCCCTGGCGGGCACCAACACCACCAGCAGCATCACGGTGGGGGCGACCTACGATACCCGGGACTTGACGTTTAACGCCACCAAAGGTCAGGATCATCTCCTGTCCGTGGAGTACGCCGGTCTCGGGGGGAATGTCGGATTCACCAAGTTCACGGGCAAGGCCGGATGGTACATCCCGCTCTTCGGACCCTTTGTGGGATTTCTCCATGCGGAGGGGGGCTATATTCTGAAAAATCCCAATAAGACGCTGCCGGATTACGAGCGCTACTACCTGGGCGGCATCGACTCCCTGCGCGGGTTCGATTATTACGACGTTCACTTGTACGACGCGAACGGTTTGACCGTGGGCGGCAAACAGATGCTACAGGGCAATGCGGAGTTCCAGTGGCACATCATGCCCACTCAAGGCGTGATTGCGCTGATATTCTTCGATACGGGGCAGGTGTTCGACGATGATTATTATTTTCGCCGTGAAGACACCGGGACGGTGGATTCGAACGGCTACACGGTCTATAAGGGAGTCGACCGCGCAAGCTTCGACTTCAGCCAGTTCCGGAAAACCGCCGGATTCGGTATCCGATGGAAGTCACCCATGGGGCCGATCCGAATCGAATATGGCTGGAAACTGGACCGGAGAGAAGGCGAAGACTCCGGACAGTTCGAATTTTCAATGTCATCTGCTTTTTAAACCGGAAACATGAAACAGGGGAGACTTATATGCGTTTTTTCAAAATCAGCATCATCGCCATGTGCCTTGGGTTTTGCTTTTTCATCTCTAATGCGGCTGCCGCGGACCTCATTAAAATCGGCGTCATCGACCTTCAAAAAATACTGAGCACCTCGGATTCGGGAAAAGAGGCCCAGTCAAAAATCACTGCAAAGGGAAAGGAAATGCAGGCGGACCTCCAGAAAAAAGCGGCCGATATCCAAGAGGATCAGCAACGATATGAACGTGAATCCACGGTCATGAGCGAGGATGCCCGGACCGAAAAGGAACGGGAACTCAAAATCAAGAAGCTAGACTTTGATGATCTCGAGACCAAGTACAAAAGTGACTTCAGTACATACAACCAGACGCTGGTCAATCAGTTCAAGAAGGACGTATTGGCGGTGGTCGAGCAAATCGGCAAAAAGGAAGGCTACACCCTCGTTCTTGAAAAAAGCTCGGGCGGTGTGGTGTATGCGCCGAGCACCATCGACCTGACCGATCAGGTGATCCAGCAGCTAAATGAAAATTTTGCTAAAACATCCAAAAAAGCTAGTGAATAACAATATCAAACATACCCTTGGAGAGGTCGCCGAACTTGTCGGCGGAGAGGTGTTTGGGGATGCCGGGAAAATCATTCTGGCGGCAGCCTCCTTTGAGAAAGCCGGCCCGGATGATATTACGTACGCCGGGCAGAACAAGTACCTCAAGAACCTCGATGCGTCCACCGCCGGAGCCGTTCTGGTGCCCCCGAATGTATCATCGCCCGGGGGAGTGAATATTATTAAGGTGAAAAACCCCCAATTGGCCTTTATCAAGGTGATTGCCCTGTTTCATCCACCATCCCGGCTTCCCGGGGGAATACATCCGGCCGCCGTTATTGGGGAGGGCTTTTCATGCGGAACGGATGTGGCGGTGGGGGCCGGCGTCGTGATTCAGAACCATGTGTCCATCGGCGACCGCGTACAGATTCATCCGAATGCGGTCATCGGTGATCAGGTTGAAATCGGGGACGATGTCATCGTCTACCCGAATGTGACCATTCTGGAACGCTGCAAAATCGGCAATAGGGTCATCCTCCATGCCGGCACCGTCATCGGAAGCGACGGATACGGGTTTGAGTCCGACGGCGTTC
The DNA here is from genome assembly GCA_040235505.1 of Desulfobacterales bacterium. GTDB lineage: Bacteria > Desulfobacterota > Desulfobacteria > Desulfobacterales > JAFDDL01 > JBECKW01. Next base: position 12,335 of record JBECKW010000126.1, on the reverse strand, counting down.
GATTCCACAAAATTCCCCAGCTTGGAATCGTCCAGATCGACGATGATGTGGAAATCGGCGCCTGCAACACCATCGACCGGGCCGCCTTTGAAAAGACCTGGATCCGCTCGGGGGTGAAAACGGACAACCTCGTACACATCGCGCACAATGTGGAGGTGGGCGAAAACACGGTCATCGTGGCCCAGGTGGGGATCTCCGGCAGCACACGTCTCGGCAGAAACGTTATTTTGGCCGGGCAGGCGGGGATCGGCGGTCACATCACCATCGGGGATAGGGCCGTGATCGGTTCCAAGGCCGGCATCAGCCAGTCGGTGCCCGAAGGCGAAACTCTGTCCGGTTTTCCGGGTATTCCCCATAAGCTCTGGCTACGGGTACAACGCGCCGTTACGAAACTGCCGGAACTGTTCAAACAGGTCGGGGACCTTGAAAAAAGGGTGAGGCAAATCGAAAAGGAACCGGACTGAACGAAAGCGGCAGTTCCGGTGGATCGGGGATATCCATCAAAACCCCGGAAAGGATTTCCATGGAAACAACATACGATATTCGCGACATCATGAAGTACCTGCCCCACAGGTACCCGTTTCTTCTGGTCGATCGCGTTCTGGAAGTTGTTCCCGATGAAAAGATCGTGGCACTTAAAAATGTCAGCATGAACGAGCCGTTCTTTCAGGGGCATTTCCCCGGGTTTCCCGTCATGCCCGGGGTGCTCATTGTGGAGGCCATGGCCCAGGCGGGAGGAGTGCTCTTCACCTCCGGAGCGTCTCCGGAGCAGCACGGCGCAATCATGTACTTCATGGGCATCGATAAGGCCAAATTCAGAAAACCCGTGGTCCCGGGGGATCAGCTCATTTTTGAGGTCAAGGTCCTCAGAAAGCGCGCCAGGGCACTGAAGCTGGCCGGCACCGCAAGCGTGGACGGTGCCGTCGTGGCGGAAGCCGAGTTGATGGCAACCATTGGAGAAAAAGTATGATCCAGCATCAAACGGCAATTATTGACCCGAAAGCGGAGGTGGACGCCACTGTCGAAGTGGGGCCCTACAGCGTGATCGGCCCCCATGTCACCATCGGAGCCGGTACCAAAATCGGCGCCCATGTCGTCATCGATCCCCATGTCACCATCGGACCGAACTGTACGATTTTTCAATATGCCGCCATCGGTGCCCAGCCCCAGTCGCTTAAATTCGGCGGTGAGAAGACCTATGTCAAAATCGGCGGGGGCACCACGATCCGGGAGTTTGTCACCATTCACCGTGGCACTGCATTCGGGGGGGGGATTACCGAGGTGGGGGAATCCTGCTTTTTAATGAACTATACCCACATCGCCCATGACTGCAGAGTCGGCCGGGAGGTGGTGTTTGCCAACAATGCGACCCTCGCGGGCCATATTACCATCGGAAATCATGCCACTGTCGGAGGGCTCGCCGCCATCCACCAGTTTGTCCATGTGGGCGACTACGCCTTTATCGGCGGCAAGGCAGCGGTGGTAAAAGATATCCCGCCCTATGTGATATCATCCGGTGATCGCGCGAAATTGCACGGACTCAATTCCGTGGGGCTGAAGCGTCACGGATTTTCAGGGGCGACCTTGTCGGAGTTGAAAAAAGCCTATCGCATCATCTTCAGAATCGGTCTGACCCTGCACGAAGCCTTGGACCGGGTCAAGGCGGAAGTCGAGCAGGTTCCGGAAGTTGTTAATTTCATTGATTTTATACAGTCTTCGGAACGGGGAATTACGAGATAACAAGAAGCCAGAGGCCTGAGATCAGAGATCAGAAGGGCACGCCCATGGCGCACCCTTATCAAATCAAAGCTTTTTTCCTTCATTGGACGTTGGATGTTGAACGTTGGATGTTGGACGTTCATGTTTTTTTATGAAAAGAATCGGACTCATAGCGGGAAGCGGCCAGTTTCCCCTCATTTTTATAGAAACGGCTAAAAAGCATGGCTATGCGGTCTATGTGGCGGCACACCTGAAGGAGACGGATCCGGTCGTTGAAAAAAACGCGGAAGCGGTTGAATGGGTACATCTGGGCCAGATCAAACGCCTCATCCGGTTTTTCAAGGATCACCAGGTGATGGAAGCCGTGATGCTGGGGGCCATCAAAAAAACCCGGATGTTCAGGGACGTCCGCCCGGACACCAAGGCACTGGCTCTCATTGCCGGTATGCGCCATACCCATGACGACGGCATCCTGAGAGCCTTTGCAGGCGCCCTGGAAAAGGAAGGCATTGCCATTCGGCCGTCCACCATGCTCCTGCCGGAAATCCTGGCCCGGCCCGGCTGCTGGACCCGGCGAAAACCGACCGACGAGGAGATGGCGGATGCAAAACTTGGCTGGGGAATTGCCATGGAAATCGGCCGGCTCGATATCGGCCAATGCATCGTGGTGGGCGGCGGATCGGTACTGGCCGTTGAGGCCATCGACGGTACGGACGCCACCATCCAGCGGGGCGGCCGGCTCGGTCAGGGCAAGGCGGTGGTGGTCAAGGTTTGCAAGCCAAACCAGGATGTCCGGTTCGATATCCCGGCCATCGGCGTAAAAACGATTGAAACCATGCACCAGGCGGATGCAACGATGCTCGTGGTGGAAGCCGGAAGGGCCGTGGTGTTTGACCGGGAAGAGATGATAAACCTTGCGGATCGCTACGGCATCGCAATTATGGCGGTTGAAAAGCTATGAAAAAATTAAGAGTCGGTGTGATCGGCGTCGGTTATCTCGGGACCTTTCATGCCCAGAAATATGCCGCGATGGACCATGTGGAGCTTGTGGGCATCGTGGATTCGGATAAGCCCAGGGCCGAAAGGGTCGCGGGGGAACTCGGCACACGGGCCTATAAAAATTACCGGGACCTTCTCGGCAAGGTCGATGCCGTCAGTGTGGTGGTGCCGACCCAGAACCATTATGATGTCAGCATGGCATTTCTGGAAAACGATGTGGACGTGCTCATTGAAAAGCCCATCACCACCACCCTCCAGGAGGCCGACCGCCTCATCGAATGCGCCGAATCCCGGGGGCTCATTATCCAGGTGGGTCATCTGGAGCGATTCAATCCGGCCGTTATGGCGCTGGACGGCATCGTAACGGCACCCCGCTTCATCGAATCCCACCGGCTGAGCATTTTTAAACCCCGGGGAATCGATGTCAGCGTGGTGCTGGACCTGATGATTCATGACATCGATATTATTCTTAATTTTGTAAAATCCGATATCAAGCATATCCATGCGGCCGGTATCCCCGTCATCACCGACGAGGTGGATATCGCCAATGCACGTCTGGAATTCGAAAACGGCTGCGTGGCCAATGTCACCGCCAGCCGGGTTTCCACGAAAAACGAGCGAAAAATTCGCATGTTTCAGCAGGATGCATACATCTCGATGGATTTTGCCAACCACGATATCACGGTCATCAACAAGAGCGGCGAGGCGGGAAGCGATCTGATTCCCGGGATGGATGTCAAACAGCTCTGCTTCACAAAGGGAGATGCCCTGGATGACGAAATCAAGGCGTTTGTCTCCTCTGTTTCCAGACGCGTGACTCCGGAAGTCACTGGGCGAGTGGGCCGCAACGCACTATCCATCGCCCTGAATATTATGGACCAGATCAACACCACCAACCGGCGGGTGCTGAGGTAACGGCAAGCGTCATGTCTTCCACCGACCTGAAGCGCGTAATGATCATTGCCGGAGAGACTTCCGGCGACCAGCACGGTGCAAAAGTCGTCACCGCCCTGAAGGAAAAATACCCGGACATTTCCTTTACCGGGATCGGAGGACCGGCCATGCAAGCGGCCGGGGTTCATATTCTGGTGGATTCCCATACCCTGGCGGTGGTGGGCATCACCGAGGTATTTGCAAAAGGCGCCTCGCTTCTCAAGGGACTTTCCACCGCCAAAAAGGCCCTGAAACGTCTGAAACCGGACCTTTTGATTCTCATCGATTTTCCCGATTTCAACCTGAATGTGGCGGCCGCAGCAAAAAAAGCCGGTGTCCGGGTGCTCTATTACATCAGTCCCCAGATCTGGGCCTGGCGTTCGGGGCGCGCCCGGAAAATCAAACGCCGTGTCGATCATATGGCGGTAATTCTGCCCTTTGAGGCTGACTTTTACCACAGATTTCAGGTGCCTGTTACCTTTGTGGGCCATCCCCTTCTGGACGGCGTTTCAGGGGATCCTCCTGCCCTTCCGGATCCAGCCGGGGCGGAGCCGATCGTCGGACTTCTTCCCGGCTCCCGGGACAAGGAAGTTCATCGACTGTTGCCGGAAATGCTGAAAGCTGCCTATTTCCTGAAACGGATGATTCCCGGGATCAGGTTTCTGCTCTCCCTCGCCCCTTCGGTGAAAAAAGAGCTCTTTGATGATATTATGTCCCGTCATGGATCCGGCGTGGAGTTCGAAATTGAAACCGGTGGGGTTCAGGACATTTTCAAACGCTGCACCCTGTTGGTGGCCGCGTCGGGTACCGTCACGCTGGAGGCTGCCCTTGCGGGCGTTCCCATGGTAATCGCCTATAAAGTCTCTCCTGTCAGTTACTGGCTCGGCAGGACCCTGATCCGGGTAAAATATATCGGTCTCGCCAATCTGATCTCCGGAAAACAGATTGTGCCGGAGTTGATCCAAAAAGCGGCCACGGGGGAAAACATTGCCGAAGCCGTCGAACAGATGCTTTCAAACCCGGCAGAGTTGACCGGATGTAGAAAAGCCCTCCTGTCACTCCGTAAGGAGCTGGGAGGGCAAGGCGCCTCCGGACGGGTGGCGGACCTCGCCGCCCAAATGATGGGGCTTGCACCTTCGACCGGCACGGAAAACATGAGAAGCGGATGAAACGCCAAACGTCAAACACACTGGACGAACTGAAATGGCAACTGGTGGGTTTGCTGGGCAAATGGATAGTGGACGTACTGTTCATAGGATCCAACATCGAATACATCGGTCTTGAAAAGGTACGCCCCCTCATCGAATCCCGAAAACTGATCTTCGCCTTCTGGCACTCACGGATACTGCTGGTCAGTTATATGTACAAAGGACTCGGCGCCTATACATTGGTGAGCAAAAGCGATGATGGCGAAATTATTGCCCGCATTCTTCAGCGCCAGGGGCAGATTTGTGTCCGGGGCTCCACCAAGCGGGGGGGACTTCGGGCGCTGGCAAGCCATATCAAACTGTTGAAAGCCACCGGCAGCCCGGGCGCCGTTATTCCGGACGGTCCCCGGGGCCCCCGATTCCAGGCCCAGCCCGGTGTGATCACCCTGGCCCAGAAAACGGGATTTCCGATTCTGCCGCTTACTTACAGCGCCCGGCGGGTAAAGATATTTAACAGCTGGGACCGGTTTCTGCTGCCAATGCCCATGACCCCCTGCCGGGTCATGTTCGGAGATCCGATTCATGTGGCAGCAGATGCCGATAAAGCGAGCCTCGAGAGCTGCCGACGCCTTCTGGAAACCGAACTGTGCCGGATCACAACGGAAGCCGACAGCTTCTTCGGCCATCATATTCATTGAAAAAAGTACATACGCCATGAAATCAACTTTCAATTTTGAGCTTCGGAACCGGCATCGTGAACTGCTGCAAATGATCAAGGCGCACTGGTTCAAGTTCATCAGTTCCATGATTTGCTCATTGATGGTCTCCGGCTGTACGGCCGCAATGGCCTGGCTTGTGGGCCCTGTTGTCGATGAAATGTTCACCAATAAAAACATTTTAATGATCAAACTGCTTCCCCTGGCAGTCATCGCCATTTTCCTTGTCCGGGGGATTGGTGTCTTCGGCCAGGAATACCTCATGAGTTATGTGGGGCAGGATATCATCCGGCAGCTTCGAAATCGGCTCTACGGCAAGATTCAGGACCTGCCCATCTCCTTTTTCCAGGCGGAGAAAACCGGCGTGCTCATGAGCCGCATCACCAACGATGTCAACCTCATCCGAAACATGGTGTCCGATACGGTCAAGGCTTCTTTCCGGGACATCTTCACTGTCCTTGGCCTGACCGTACTCATTTTCTACCGGGACTGGCAGTTGGCTCTGATCGCCTTGGTGGCGGTGCCGCTCACGGTCTTTCCGATCGTAAAGTTCGGCCGGCGGGTTCGGAAGGTCAGCACCCGAAACCAGGAAACCATGGCGGAACTCAATGCCTTTCTGCACGAAACCATTTCCGGAAACAAAATCGTCAAGGCCTTCGGCATGGAGGCTTATGAAAAGAAACGGTTTGGCGAAACGGTCATGCGCATCTTCCGCCTGGAACTGAAAACCGCCAAGGCGAAAGCGCTGTCACCGGCGGTGATGGAACTGATTGCCGGACTCGGCAGCGCATCCGTCTTCTGGTACGGCGGCATGCGGGTGTATAACGGCACCTCCACACTGGGCACCCTGCTGTCCTTTCTTACCGCGGTGCTCCTGCTGTATGATCCCATCAAAAAGCTCACCAAGGCCAACAACATTATCCAGGAAGGCATGGCGGCGGCGGACCGGGTGTTCGACATCGTGGAAACCGAAACCACCATCCGGGAGAGTGAAAATCCGGTCACCCTTTTCCGAACACCTCATCGGGTGGTGTTTGAAAACGTCTTTTTCCGTTACGACACCGTGGATGTGCTCAAGAACATCAACATCGACGCCGCCCCCGGTGAAACCATTGCCCTTGTGGGCATGAGCGGCGGGGGAAAGACCTCCCTGGTGAACCTGATTCCAAGATTCTTCGATGTATACCGGGGCGCCGTCCGGATCGACGGCCACGACATCCGCGACGTCTCCATCAAATCGCTCCGGGATCAGATGGCCATCGTCAGCCAGGAACCGATCCTGTTCAACGATACGGTCCGAAGCAACATCGCCTACGGAAACACAGCCGCCACCGAGAGCGAGATCGTTGATGCGGCCCGGGCGGCTTACGCCTATGATTTCATACGGCAGTTTCCGAAAGGGTTCGATACCACCATCGGCGAGTTGGGGGGGCGGCTTTCTGGAGGCGAAAAACAGCGTATCTGCATCGCCCGGGCCTTTCTGAAAAACGCCCCGATCCTGATCCTCGACGAAGCCACCAGCGCCCTCGATACCGAATCCGAAATGTGGGTCCAGAAGGCGCTCGGGAACCTGATCAAGGGCCGCACCACCTTTGTTATTGCTCACCGGCTCTCCACCGTTGCAAGCGCCCATCGTATCATAGTTCTGGTGGGAGGCCGCATTGTGGAAGAGGGAACCCATGAAAATCTCATGGCCCGAAACGGAGAGTACTGCAAGCTTTACCAGATGCAGTTTGTAAACGGTGCTGAATAGAGGAGTATAACAAAGTATGGCCCAAACCGACTACTATGCCGTTCTCGAAGTCCCGGAGACGGCCACGGCCCAGGAAATCAAGGCCGCATACCGTAAACTCGCCTTCGAATACCACCCGGACCGCACCGGCGGCGACCCGAAAAGTGCCGATCGGATGAAGGCCGTCAATGAGGCCTACGCGGTTCTTTCGGATACCGCGAAGCGAAGGCAATACGATACGCTCCGGCACCAGTTCGGCTCATCGGCCGCGGGTGAATTTCGAAAGACCTATTCCCAACAGGATATTTTCAATGGATCGGACATCCAGGGGATATTCGAGGAAATGGCCCGATCTTTTGGCTTGAGGGGATTCGATGAAATCTTCAGGGAATTTTACGGAAACGGATACAAGACGTTCCGGATGGACAAGCCCGGCGCTTCCGCCCGCGGGTTTTTCTTTTCGGGAAAACCGGGCGGGGCAGATTCGTTTTTATCCGGCCGCGGTCTTGGCAAAATACCCAGGATGATTTTTGAAAAAATCACCGGAACAAAACTCCCCAAAAACGGCGCGGACCAAACCGACCACATTGTCCTTTCCCGGGAGGAAGCAAAAAAAGGTGGTCCCTATGCCTATTTTCACAAAAAACAGTCCAAAAAGCTGGTGGTAAAAATTCCGCCGGACATCCGGCAGGGCCAGCGCATCCGCCTCACCGGGATGGGAGAGCCGGGAACCGCCGGCGGCCGACCGGGGGATCTGTACCTGCAAATACGAATTAAAACGCCACTGATCGAGAAATTAAAACAGATTGTAACCGGCATTCAGAAGAATTTACCCAGCCTGAAAAAATAATAGATTCCAACCCGGAGGAGCATAGAGAAAAGCCTAAAATCATGGAGCAGCGATTGTTGTAATTCCTCCATAACACGACAGAATACCACAACTCTAGGCACTTTAGGCACTCTATGAACTCTAGGCACTTTGCTTTTATCTACTTCCCCCGAATGAGCGATTCCGGCTTACGGTCGATCGTATCCGCCATATTCCGAACCGCCTTGGCGGCCGAGGTCACTTCTTCCAACGCGCGAAGAAGTTCGTATTGAAGCGGTGCATCGGGATCCACCAGGGCTTGCATATCCCCAACGGCCTTCTCCAGTTTCGAAAGTGAACGGTCCAGGGCCGGCAGGGTGGACGTATTCACTGTCTTGGCAGCCGTTTTGACTTCCTCAAGGGATTCGTCCAGATTCAATAAGGCGTGCTTCAGTTCCGGTGATTCGGTGACTTTTAACAGCTTGCCCGTGAGCTGGTCGAGATTTTTTCCAATCTCCTCCAGGGGCACCCGATCGAGTCGTGCCATGAACCGCCTGGCGTTGGTGACGATTCCTTCCAGATCGGCGGATACTGTGGGAATCACGGGAGGCGTCGTGGTTTCATCCAGTGATTGCGGCGATGCATCCGGGTAATAATCCAGGGCCACATACAGCTGGCCGGTCAGCAGATTGCCAAGCTTGAGCTGGGCCCGAAGTCCCTTTTTCACCATTTCCGCCAACGCCCGCTGCTTCTGGCCTTCGGGTTCGAGGCATATGCCGCAACGATCCACCTCGAGATCGATGGAAACCGCAACTCTCGGGATTTCAACCCCCTCACCGCTTTCAAGGTTGACGTCGGCGACTTCTCCGATTTGAATTCCGCGAAACTCCACCGGCGCTCCCAGCGAAAGACCCCGGACGGACTGGTCGAAATAAAGCAGGTATCGTTCGGTTTTATCATACTGCCGTTTCTGGGCCTGGGAATAGTTCTCATAGAGCCGGAACTGGGCGTCGGCATCCGCCGCCGGCTGGGACATATCACCGTCCGGAATACCAAAGGCAATGCCGCCCACCATCAACGAAACAAGGCTCTGGGTGTCCACCCGAAGACCCTGGGCGCTTAATTCCAGATCCAACCCGCTGGCCTGCCAGAAACGGGTATTGCGATGGACGAATTTCTGATAGGGGGCCTGGATAAACACCTGAACCGTGACCGTTTCTCCCGTCTCGTCCAGCGAAACGCCTTCAACCTCCCCCACCTTGATCTGCCGGTAATATACAGGCGATCCGTAGTCAACGGAGCCTGCCTGCTCTGCCGACAATCGAAAATGACGGCCCGGAAGGTCCGTAGTTACCACCGGGGGCGTTTCCAGTCCATTGAAGTGGTACGCGGTCTTTCCCTCCTTCCCCGGATCAATGGCAATATAGGCACCGGAAAAAAGCGTCGTCAGCCCCGACACCTCGCTTCCCGTCACCCGGGCCCGAACCACCCAGAACCGGGTGGTATCCGACAGAAAACGCTGGGCCTCCTTCACCATTTTTGCCTTAACAATCACATGGGAGGCATCCTCGCTGAAGTGGATGGTCTCCACCTGCCCGATATCCACCTCTTTGTATTTGATTTTGGTTTTGCCCGCCTCCAGACCGTTTGCATCCGAAAAGGAGATGGTGATGGTGGGTCCCTTTTCCATGACCGCTTTCACCGCCAGCCATCCGCCGACCAAAAGCGCCACCAGGGGTACCAGCCACACGATAGAAAAGGATTTCCGGGTGTGAATCACGGGTTCGGCGATTTTCAGTTCTTCACCTTCATCCTGATGATTGTTCGTCATAGGGCATCTCCATTTCATCCCAGATCAGCCTGGGATCGAAACTCATGGCCGCAAACATGGTAAGCACCACCACGGCGGCAAAAAATAAGGCGGCCGGCCCCGCATCCACCGAGGCGATGTTTCCCAGACGCACCAGTGCCACAAGAATGGTTACCACAAAAATATCGAGCATGGACCACCGGCCCACGGTTTCCGTGATGCGATACAGCACTGTCCGTGCCCGGGGGTGCCAGGTCGATTTTCTATGCACTGAAATGAGCAGGCCGGTGAGAATGATCAATTTGAACAGCGGGACAAGAATGCTTGCCGTAAAAATTATCAGCGCGATGGGCCACATACCGGTTTTAATGAAATAAAGCACGCCGCTCAGGATGGTGTCTGATTGTCCTTTCCCGAAGGATATGACATGGGTCATTGGAAGCACATTGGCCGGTATGTAGAGAAGAAACGCCGCAATCACCAGAGACCAGGTACGAACAATACTGTGGGGCCGGCGAAAATGAAGCACCGCACCGCATCTCGGGCACAGGTGCTTCTCACCGGATTCATCCGGAAACCTGCGACATAAAAGGTGACAACTCCGGCAGCTGACGTGACCTGCCGGTATCAGGGGATATGTCATAGCGACTCTTCTCCACTGTCCCAAACGACATGGGGATCCAGGAAAGCCATCATGGCGACCAGAACCAACATGAGCGCCAAGAATGCATAAAGCGCCTTTCCAGGCACGATGGTCGCCATTTTCGACAGCTTGATCAGGGCCACAAGAATACCGAGAAAAAATACTTCCGTCATTCCCCATGGCTGGAAATGCCTGACAATCCGGAACATCGTCATCCGTTTCGGAAGCTTTAACCTGAAATAAAAAGGAAGCAGCACATAGAGAAGTCCCGTCAATTGAAGCGCCGGAACCAGAATCGTCGTCGTCAGCACCAGCGCGGCCAGCAGCCACAAATCCTGGTGAAACAACTCCGCAACGCCCGTGATAAGATTGCTCTGGCGAATCTGGCCTCCGATTTGAAACCCCAGAAACGGATACACGTTGGCGATCACAAAGAGGATGATGCCGGTGGCCACCAGCGCGAGCGTCCGCTCCACCGACTTTTTTTTGCTCCGGTGAAGTACGGCGCCGCATCGGCAGCATCGTGCCGTCGCTCCCGGAGGCAGGGGATCGATCCGGTGCAGGAGGTCACACCCGTGACAGGCAACCAGAAATGGCGATGGATCAGATCGTATGATGGTTATCGGTTCCATGTCGTTTTCAATGTTAACATCCCGTTTCTGTTAAAATACATCAATTCATCCCCCAGGGAAAGGTGAAACAGATGAAACAGACGAACGTCCAACTTCCAACATCCAGGTAAGCGAAGACTCCGATGGAAGGATGGGGCCTGATTTTTAAAAAGTTATTGGAAACGTTGCTTTCCTTATGGGCCCACATTTGCTGCCGCTGGGAGCGGGAGCATCAAACGGCGATAAATCCTCATTGGGTCCCGCCGGGGCGGGATTGAACGTTGGACGTTCATTTTTAATATGATACAATCTGTCTAACTCAAAAGGCGCTTACAGGAGAGCTTATTTATGGCGGAGCCGCTTGCCCTTGGCATCGATCAGGGCACCCATGCCACCCGGGCCGTTCTGGTTGATTTAAACGGACGAGTTCGTTTTTCTTCCATCGTTGACACTGGGCTTACCCGTCTGGGCAAACTCCGGGTCGAGCAGGATCCGGAAGAAATTCTTGCCGCCGTGCAATCGACCCTCCATGCGGCCCTGGCAGAAGCCAGGATGCTGGGTGACATCGTCTGCGCCGGACTGGCGGTTCAACGCTCCAGCGTGGTTGCCTGGGATCGGCGTTCCGGGAAAGCCATCACACCCGTCATCAGTTGGCAGGATCGGAGGGCCGCAACATGGCTGAAGCGGCTCTCCGGGTATCGCGACATGATGAAGGATCGCACGGGTCTTCCGCTTTCTCCCCACTATGGCGGCAGCAAACTGCGGTGGATGGCGGCGCACCACACGAGTGTTCAAACCGCGCTGACGCAGGGACATCTGGGCTGGGGACCACTGGCCGCTTTTCTACTATACCATCTGCTGAAGGACTCCCCTTATGTGGTGGACCATGCCAATGCCCAGCGCACACAGCTCTGGGATCTTACTACCCGGGACTGGGACCCCGTGCTGATGCAGCTTTTTGAAATCCCGCAGGGCTCGCTTCCGGAAACACTTCCCACGAGTCATTTTTACGGACAGCTGGCTGCCGCCGATATCCCGGTGACAGCGGTCACCGGCGATCAGAATGCCGCCTTTTTCAGTCTTGGACGGCCGAAGACGGACACCGCCGCCGTCAATGTCGGCACCGGCGCCTTTATCCTGGCCCCCATCGGCAGAAAACTTAGCCGGCCATCAGCGCTTCTCAGCGGGGTGCTTCGCAGTACGTCCGGCAGCACGA
>JBECKW010000090.1:0-12329 GCA_040235505.1 Desulfobacterales bacterium | reverse complement strand
GTTGTGCTTCGTGATCGCGGCCGTCAGTGTCGTCTTCCCATGGTCGATATGGCCGATCGTACCTACGTTCACATGCGGCTTCGTCCGCTCAAACTTCTGTTTCGCCATTGTTTTATCCTCCCTGGTTGTCTTCAGAACCGTTTTTCTTAAAAACTTGCCACCCTTCCAGGGCCGTAATCACACCGCTAATCCCTAAAGGTGGAGCCCACGACCGGAATTGAACCGGTGGACCTCTTCCTTACCAAGGAAGCGCTCTACCGACTGAGCTACGTGGGCGATATTTAATTTACAACACTTCAAGCCTCCGGCTTGAAAAAATGGAGCGGGAGACGAGGCTCGAACTCGCGACATTCAGCTTGGAAGGCTGAAGCTCTACCAACTGAGCTACTCCCGCCGGAAAACGTCATCGTACGGTCTTCATGTTGCCCACTAAATATCAAGGGTGGACGAAAAAGATTCCCCAATGATCGTTGAGCGTGAACTATTACCCATGCAGGAAGTTATGTAGTTGACCTTCGACCTCCGCCCGTGCGGAGTATCTCCTACAAATAACTCACATTAAGGGTGGTGGTGGGGGGAGGATTCGAACCTCCGAAGGCTTCGCCGACAGATTTACAGTCTGTTCCCTTTGGCCGCTCGGGAACCCCACCTGCGTTATCTTAATTAATGGAGCCAGCGAAGGGACTCGAACCCCCGACCCACTGATTACAAATCAGTAGCTCTACCAACTGAGCTACGCTGGCCGTGTCACATTCGCTCTCATTCGGCTGTTTCCAGAATTAAGAACAACCTTAATTATCGATGATCAAGGCAAAATACAAACTTGTTGGACACCAGATAACTATTAAAATAAACCAAAATCAAGAAATAATACATCAAACAGATAAATAAGCTTCGAAAAGCTGCTGTAAATGGAGAAATTTAAAAATATTTAACGATCATAGCCATCGAAACCAACATGACATCTCCCTTGAAATCGCATTTTTTTAATTCTTTCGCTCGACAGGAATACTAAAGTGGCGCCGGTTCTTATCCGATAAATGTCATGAAAGAAAACTTTTTCGCGGGGTTGGCTTTGGTAAAAAAAGACAAATGCTTGACAACAGCGGGCAAACTTGTGTAATCGGGGCAAGGTTGTCTGAAAATGGATATCGCGCAGCAAGGGTTATTCTTTGTTAAGACGTCAGAAAGGGCGGCAGGTTATGAGAATGACAATCAGGGTTATGGTATTGCTAACCGCACTATGGGTTTTCGGAGGGTGCGCTTCACTTCATCGAACGCCTGCTTCTCCTGACCCGTCTGCAGCAACCGATAACACGACCTTGGCTTCGAACAGTGAAACTTCTTCCCCTGGAGCGATGGCTTCTGATTCTGCCAATGACGCCTCGACCGTTTCCGATGATGCCGACCAGGACAATTCTGCTTATCTCGACGCCACCCTCGGAGATTCCGATGACAGCGGATCCCAACCTCCCGAAAAATCAGCCCAGGCTCTTCTTGATGAGGCCTCTGACTCTTATCAAAACGCCCAGACTTTCCAGCAGAACGGAGATCTCGACAATGCCCTGGATGCCCTGGATCAGACTTATGCCCTTATATTAAAGGTGGACTCGGATGACGACGCCAATCTGATCCAGCAGAAAGATAACTTCAGACTTCTCATCTCCCAACGGATACAAGAAATTTACACATTAAGATATACGGTGGCCAGTCTTAATCATAATGAGATTCCCATGGACGAGCCCCCCAATGCGAATGTTTTGAAGGAAATCAAATCTTTTCAGGGACCCGAAAGAAACGATTTCCTGGCTGCTTACAAGCTATCGGGGAAATACCGTGCCCGGATCGTCAAGGACCTGAAAGAAAAGGGTCTGCCGCAAGAACTTTCCTGGTTGCCGCTGATAGAAAGCGGCTTCAAAGTCCGCGCCTTTTCCAGCGCACGGGCCCTGGGTCTTTGGCAATTTATCGCTTCTACAGGATATAAATATGGTCTAAAAAGAAATACTTATGTCGATGAGCGCCTGGACCCGGAAAAAGCAACAGAAGCCGCCATCGCATACCTTACGGAATTGCACGGAATTTTTGGAGACTGGGTGACGGCACTGGCCGCCTACAACTGCGGTGAAGGACGTGTGTTGAGAGTCATTCAGAGTCAGAACGTCAAATACCTGGATAATTTCTGGGATCTGTACCAGCGGCTGCCCCTTGAAACCGCCCGATATGTACCGAGATTTCTGGCGGTCCTCTATATTATCAATGATCCTCAAAAATACGGCTTTGACCTTCCTAAACCCGATCCGGCGCAGGTCTACGAAGAGGTGACCATCAACCGTCAGGTGAAACTGGATGACATCTCGAAAAAAATGGGTATTCCGGAAAATGAACTGAAAGCGCTCAACCCCGAACTGCGTTACAGTCTGCTGCCGGCCGAACCATATAATTTAAAAATGCCGCCTGGAAAAGGGGAGCTGCTTCTGGCCTCCATCGACAGCATCGCCATTTCGACGACGCCCCAGAACGCCTATGCAAGACATCGGGTTCGTTCGGGCGAAACCCTCTCGACCATTGCGGCAAAATACCATACCAGCGTGAGAAGAATCATGCTGGCCAATAACCTGAGAAAAAGCAATTACATCGTTGCTGGAAAAACACTGAAAATCCCCATGCGTGGGACGACCATCGCCACCCGGAGCGCCACTACGATAGATAGTGCCGACGTTCCCGACACCCATCTTGTAAGACAGGGGGATTCACTCTGGATCATTGCAAAAAAATACGGCACCACCGTCAAGCGAATTCAGTCGCTCAATGGTCTCTCCACAACGGCCCTCACCCCAGGTCAACGGCTTAAAATCAAAGAAACGGCGTCTGCCTCTCCGGAAGCGAAAACCGCTTCTGAAACTGAAACATCTGAAACTGAAATAGCGGAAACTGATTCCGAATCGACTTCCGCCTGGACAGCAGACGCAAGCTCTGAAAACGACCCCCAAAATTTCAGAACCTATGTTGTAAAAAAAGGAGACAGCCCCTTTACCATTGCCAAACAGAACAATACCACGGTGGACCGCCTGCTCCAGATCAATCATCTTTCAAAAAGATCGACCATTTATCCCGGCCAGACCCTTTCTCTTGACTAGGATTTCATATCTCCGGTTGCCTGGTGGCATCGAACCACCAGACAACCGTTCTTTTGGGCAAATCGCCGATCAGTTCCAGTCAGGGAGCATGGTTGCTCGATAATAATTTTTGAAGCGTCATCATCGACCATGTGTATTTCTTTTTCTACAAACCCCCTGCCCTCTGCTGGGCTTGGGGGCATGAAATATTATCGCGGAATTCCGAATTAAAATTGATTCGCACACAGGCCATGTTTATCGTGTACAGTACCCCAGCAATTATTGAGCTGACAATAGTCGTTGAAAAGGATTCGTCAAGGATGGAAAAAGGACATTCTGGAAATTCCGACTCGGAACAATAGGCCTATAATTAGCTAATATATTAATATATATCAGCATGGCAATTTAAACCGTGAAACAAATATTTCTTCGAACGGCAAATTTATGAGTTGACAAAAAAAGTTACCCCGTGATAACTGGGATACCGAATACCGCATACAATTAGATGCCGGCTTTTCGAGCGATCTACACCGTCATTCAATCCTGAGAAAGTTTGCGGAGAGCACTAAAATATGATTTGGACTCGATTTACGGTATTATTCGAAGAGAATGCGGGGTACCGTATACAAAGAATATATTTTTCTGAATAGAGAGAAAAGACATGGTGAATCGGTTTATGAAATTATTGGAACCGGGGATGATCGGACCGGTGAAAACCCGCAACCGGATGCTGAAAACCGCCAACGGGACATCTTTCATGGAAGATGATCAAACCTGTGGTCCTCGCATGGTCGCCTTTTATGAGCGGCTTGCGAAAGGCGGCATTGGTTTTCTCGTGGTGGAATCCTGCGGTGTTGAATACCCCCTGGGAATACAGCACGTTCATTACCATTCGGACGGCTCCTACCAGGGTGTCCAGCTCCATTTTGATGACGACAAATTTATTCCCGGATTCCAAAAACTTACGGATGCGGTTCACAAACATGGGTGCCCGGTCTCCATTCAGTTCCAGCATGCCGGGTCCTGGAACCCCACCGGTATGATGCCCCGTGATCCGAAAATTCGCGATGTCAAATGTGCTTCGGCCATGACGGAGGAGCAGCTCCCCGGACCCGATTTTCTGCCTTGCCGGGCCATGACCAAGGACGAAATCGAAGAACAGATCGATTTATGGGCCAGCGCCGCCGAACGTGCATACAAGGCCGGATTCGATGCCTGCGAGATCAATCACGGTACCTGCCATCAGGGAGCGACTTTTTTATCCCGCGTCTGGAATAAACGGGAGGACGAGTACGGTCCGCAAACCTTTGAAAACCGTACCCGGTTTTTACGCAGATGCATCGAGGAGGCCAAGCGGCGGACCGGTCCCAATTTCGCCGTCCATACCCTGTTCAATATCGTCGAATACAATCACCCCCTGGCCACGACCATCGGGGAAGGAGCCGAGATGGCAAGACTGGTGGCCCAGGTGGCGGATGGCATCAATTGTCGTGCCGAGAAATTTGGACATCGTGGCGGATTGATCCAACCGGACCGTATCCTCTATCCGCAGCCACCCGTCGACCTTCCCAAAGATCTGGACTGGAGCCGCAAGGGAAAGGGAGCGACGGTGCCCCTCGTGGAGGCTGTCAAGGCCAAGGGAGTCAAGATTCCGGTATGGACCGCCTGTCGCATGGACCCGGTAATCGGGGAAGAATACCTGCAAAAGGGGAGCCTCGATTTCGTGGGCATGACTCGCCGGATCCTGGCCGATCCCGAACTTCCCAACAAGGTGAAGGAGGGCCGCCTGGAAGATATTCGGCAGTGTAACGGATGCCTGCATTGCTTTGATATGAGAAACAAGAACCTGAAACTGGAATGCCGCACCAATGCGACCCTGGGACGGGAACTGATCCCGGAATTTCAATTCAGCCCCGCCAAGAGGGGAAAAAGAGTCCTGGTGGTCGGTGGTGGACCCTCGGGCATGGAAGCGGCCAGGATCGCGGCGAGACGTGGGCATAGGGTCGACCTTCATGAGAAAGGCCCCTTTCTTGGAGGGCTTATCCCCGTGGCCGCCATCGTCAAGGATTTGGAGACCGAGGACCTGACGCTTTTCGTAAAATACCTTGCCACCCAATTAAAGAAGGAAAAAGTTCGGGTTCACCTGAACAGCGAAGTGACGCCCGACATGGTCAAACGCGAAAACCCGGATGTCCTGATCCTCGCCGCCGGAGCAGACCACACCCGGATCGATATTCCGGGCGCAGAAAGCGGAAAGGTGATCAAAGCGGAAAAACTGCACGGCATGCTGAAGTTTTTCCTCCGGTTTTTCAGCTCGGCTCAATTGGAGAAGCTCTCAAAGATCTGGATGCCCGTTGGAAAAACCGTGGTAATCTTGGGGGGCACCCTTCACGGTTGTGAACTGGCCGAATTCCTGACCAAGCGCGGCCGGAAGGTGGCGATGGTGCACAACGGACCCGAGAAAGAACTGGGGGATCGGATGACCATCGACGACCTGATGCATCTGTGGCCCTGGCTAAAGCTGAAGCACGTTCCGATCTGGTCGGGAGTCGATTATACCGAGATTAACCCGAAGGGGCTCGTAATACGACAGCAGAAGGACAAGCAGGTTTATCTGATCGAAGGCAGGCATGTCATTCCGACTCAGGATTGGGGACCTAACCAGGCGATGATCGAGCGGTTCCAGGGACTGGCGGATGAAATCAAGGTGATTGGAAGCTGCCGGGAACCGGGCTTGATCGTCGACGCAGTAAAGGACGGGGCATTGGCGGGATATTCGATTTGAATGAGATGGATCACAAATTAAAATGATCATCGCCCAAAAATTGAACTGAAAAGTGACCAGGAAACCTTTAGGATGAGGAGAGAAGCATGTTCGACAAGGCGTACGTTCCTTACAAGGGGTATTGGAGTTCACCATTTTGCAGGTGGCAGGGACAGCTTCAGAACGAGAATTCCGGCGAACTGGCGGCAGCGGTGGCAAAGCGATTCTTTAAAATGCGAGAAATTACGCCGGATATTTTCGACGGTCTGGTCTACGGCGCCACCATTCCCCAAAGGTGGTGGTTTTACGACGCGCCGCATTTTGCAACCCTCATCGGAAACCCCGCCATCAGCGGTCCCAGAATCGCCCAGGCCTGCGCCACCTCCACGGTATCCCTGAACTACGCGGCCGCTTCCATCCAGATGGGGACCAACACCAACATGCTGGTGGCCACCTGCGACCGGACCTCCAACTGCCCGAACATTATCTGGCCCAACCCGGCCGGCCCCGGCGGCAAGCCTGAATATGAAAGCTGGATGATGGACGGGTTCGGTTGGGACCCGTCCGCTGAAACGAGCCCCACCGGCACCGCCGACAATGTGGCCAAAGAGCACGGCATCACCCGGGAAGAATCGGATGCCATGGCGCTTGCCCGGTATATGAAATACACCGATGCCGTGAAAGATGACCGCAAGTTCCAACGGCGATATATGATCCCGGTTGAAATAAAGGTCTCCAAGAAAAAGACCATCATCGTCGATGAAGACGAGGGGATCACCCCCTGCACGGCAGAGGGTCTGGCCCGGCTGAAACCCGTGTCACCAGACTCGGTTCTGACCTTTGGGTCCCAGACCCATCCGGCCGACGGCAACGCGGGCATGATCGTCACCACCCGTGAAAAGGCGACCGAGCTTTCCGCCGACAAGGACGTGACGATTCAGATTCTGTCCTACGGGTTTGCCCGAACCAAGAAAGCCCACATGCCCGCGGCCCCGACCCCGGCGGCCGCCCAGGCCCTGGAGCGCGCGGGTATCCAGGTGAGCGACCTTTCGGCCGTGAAAACCCACAATCCTTTTACGGTCAATGACCTTGTCATGCAAAAGCTTCTGGGCATCGATGAGAATATTTTTAACAATTACGGAAGCTCCCTGATTTTCGGTCATCCCCAGGGCCCCACCACCATGAGGCTTTGCGTGGAGCTGATCGAGGAACTGGTGCTGAAGGGCGGCGGATACGGTCTGGTGGCAGGTTGCGCGGCCGGAGACTCCGGTGCCGCCCTGGTGATCAAAGTGAATTAGTAACTATCAGGAGGCGTTTCATGAACGACAGCGATAAACTCTACCCGAGCTTTTACAATCCCTATCTCATACGCCCAACGCGGCCGCTGCCCGACGAGATCGCAGTGATCGGCGCAGGCAGCATCGGCCCGGACATCGCCTACTTTCTTCGAACCGGTCTGCCGGAAAAGAAGCTTTATCTGGTGGATGTTGTGGAAGAGCCCCTCAAAAACGCGCAGAAGCGGTTCGAAGGCTATGCAAAGAAGGGCGTCGACAAGAAGAAACTGACCCCCGAACAGGCAAAATCCGTTCTGGGCAACATCACCTACACCACCGATTACGAGGGCATTAAGAACTGCGGCCTGGTGATCGAAGCGGCTACGGAAAACCTGGAGCTGAAAAAGAAGATCTTCTCGAACATCGAGTCCATCGTCGGCCCGGAGACCATACTGACTTCCAACACCAGCAGCATCCCCGCGGACCAGATCTTCAGCCATTTGAAGCATCCCGAACGCACCACCATCACCCACTTTTTTGCTCCAGCCTGGCGGAGCATGGCGGTGGAGGTGATCAACTGGGAGAAGGTGGATAAAGCGGTGGTCGATTTTCTCCTCTCGTTTTTCGCCCAGACCGGCAAGGCACCGGTGGTCACCCGGAACGTGTTTGCCTTCCTGCTGAACCGGATCTTTGAAACATGGGCTAGCGAGGCGGCGTTCCTGCTGGATCGGGCCACAACGCTTCAGGTGGATTCGGTGTGTGAGGAATTCGTGGGGGCCGGACCGTTTTTCGTGGTGAGCATGGCCGGTGACAGCAATCCGCTGACCCATGCTTCCCAGACCCGCCGTATGGCGGAGCGGGCCTGCTACAAACCCTCCAATCTGCTCCTGTCGGTGCAAAAGTGGAGAACGGCCAAGCCCGGGACCCGGGTGGATGTTCCCCCGGATCTGGCGAAATGGATCCGCATGCGGATGCTGGGGGCGATCTTCACCCAGTGCTACGATATCGCGGATAGAAACATAGGCACCCGCAGCGACCTCAATTTCGGAAGCCAGATCGCCCTCGGTTTCAGGAAGGGCGTTTTCGATATCATGAAGGATCAGGGGCCGAGAGAGGTCGAGCGCATCCACCGGGAATTCGACAGCGAGCGCCCCGGTTTTCCGCAGCCCCGGAACCCCGTCGAAGATTATATGGATTTCAAGCGGGACATTCTGGTGGACCTCGTGGATGGCGTAAAGATCATCACGATTCGAAGACCCCAGGCGGCCAATGCCCTGGGATGGGGCACCTGCGACGAAATTCTTTCCGAACTGAAAAAAGGAGAGAATGATCCGGAGGTCAAGGGCTTTGTCATCACCGGGTACGGGACCAAGGCGTTTTGCGCCGGAGCCGATATCGGCGGGTTTATCGCCACCTTCGACAACCGTGAGGCCGGAATCGGACTCTCCCGGAGAAATTCAAAAGTGCTGGAATACATCGACGGGATGCACAAACCGGTGGTGGCCGCGGTGAACGGGCTTGCCATGGGCGGCGGGGTGGAACTGGCCACCCGGTGCCACGGCATGGTGGCGATGGAAAATGCTTTTTTCCAGCTGCCGGAAATCACCCTGGGGATCATGCCGGGCATGGGCGGGGTGGTGATCCCCTATCGCAAATGGCCCCATGCGGCGGCGAAATTTCACGCCATGATCGGGAAAGCCGAGCGGCTCACGGTCCGTGAGGCCCTGGAGATCGGGATGGTGCAAAAAACTGCACCGGATTTTCAGGGCCTGATCGACGCCGCCGTGGCGGAAGTAAACCGGCTCGAGGGAAATATCCCGAGAGTCCCGGACGGACCGATGTCGATCCCATCCTTCGAGGTGTCCGATGCGCCCATGGCGGGAGATCTTCCCCTGAGCCGCGAAGCGCTGGGAATTTTCACCCGGGTCATCAACGGGGCCGCGGCAGCCGGCAGCCTGGCCGAAGCGCTTGAAATCGCGTACCTTGCGGCCGGAGAGATTTCATGCATCGAAGCGTCCAAGGAGGGGGTCCGGGCGTTTCTGGACAAGAGAAAACCGGTGTTCGCTAAATAAATACCATTGCATTCAGCGTTCAGCAATCAGCAGTCAGCTTGATAGGTTGTATAAAAGCGTTTTAGCTGATGGCTGACAGCTTTAATTAAAAAAGAGAGGAAAAAAATGTCGGCTAAAGAGATCAGATTTCATGGGCGGGGGGGTCAAGGCGCCGTACTGGCGGCGAAAATGCTGGCATCAGCCCTGGCCGCGGAAGACAATTGCGTGGCCAGCTTCCCCATGTACGGCTTCGAGCGGCGCGGGATGCCCGTGATCGCGTTCACCCGGTTCGACGACAAGCCGATCCGGGAGAAAACCCAGATTTACACGCCGGATTGCCTGATGGTGATCGATCCGACCCTGCTCGGGATCAAGACACTTTTCGACGGGTTGAAACCGAACGGGACCCTGATCCTGAACAGCGCCCGGAAGTTTGAAACCCGGCCCACTGAAAACCTCAAACGGGTGGGGCTCATCAACGCCACCCAGGTGGCCCTGTGTGAGATCGGAAGGGATATCCCCAACACCTGCCTGATCGGGGCCCTGGCCAAAACCACCGGATGGGTGACGCTTGAATCCGTCATTTCGGCTCTCTCGGAATACCTGGAAGGGGATATCCTGGCCAAGAATATTCGAAACGCCGAAAGAGGATACAACGAAGTGGAGGTGCATACATGGGAATAAAACAAGAAGAAGCCAAATGCCTCTTCGAGACCGAGGCGGCCTGGTCAAACGCCAACAAGAAACTACTGTGCCTGGATACGGGGGACTGGCGAACGGAAAGGCCGGTGGTGGATTCCAAGAAATGCAACCGTTGCGGCCTGTGCTTTATCTTCTGTCCGCCCCAGTGCATTCATGTGGACGAAAAGGGAGAAAATTTCGTCCCCGACCTGGCCTTTTGCAAAGGGTGCGGCGTGTGCGCCAAGGAGTGCCCGAAGAAAGCGATTACCATGACCCCCGAAGGAGATTATGCCGATGAATGCCCCACTTGAGAAACAAAAGAAAGTCATTACCGGAAACGCCGCCGCGGCCTATGCCGCTCTGCTCTGCCGGCCGGATGTGGTTTCGGCGTATCCGATTACCCCCCAGAGTGAACTCATCGAACAGCTCGCCAAATTTCACGCCGACGGCATTCTGGATTGCGAGTATGTCACGCCGGAAGGAGAAAATTCCGCCCAGAACGTGGTCTGCGGCGCCAGCATGGCCGGCAGCCGGACCTTTACAGCCACCTCCTCCTACGGGCTGGTGTATATGTACGATGCCCTGCTCAACACGGCGGGCTACCGGGCTCCGGTAGTGATGGTCAACGTCAACCGGGAGCCGCCCGGGATTCACGCGGTGTACTCCGGCCAGCAGGACATGATCTCCGTCCGGGATTCCGGCTGGGTGCAGCTGATCGCGGAAAACTGCCAGGAGATTTTCGACCTGGTGATTCAAGCCTTCCGCCTGGCCGAGGACCATGACATTCAACTGCCGGTGATGGTCAACTATGACGGCTACTACCTCTCCTTCCTGGCGGAGGCCGTGCAAATCGCCGGCAGCAAAGAGGTGGATGATTATCTGTCGGTACTCAAGACCCAGCCCGAGCGCATGAAACTGATCCCGGGAGAGGGCATCGCGTGCGGCAGCCACGGCATCGGTGAGGGGTTTGTGGAATTTCGCAAGAAGCACATGCAGGCGCTTTCCAGGGTACGGCAAAAGGTGGACGATATCGACAAGGAGTTCGGCGATGCCTTCGGGCGCACCTACGGCGGTCAGATCGAAGAATACCGCACGGAGGATGCCGACATCGTTCTGGTGGCCTCCGGCAGCGCGGTGGGTACCGCACGCACCGTGGTGGACGCCAAACGGGATGCCGGAATGAAGGTGGGGCTCGTGAAACTCAGGCTCTACCGGCCGTTTCCCGTCCAGCGGCTCTCCGCCGCACTCAAAGGGAAAAAAGCGGTGGGCGTGCTGGACCGCAGCATCTGTTTCGGCTGGGACTGCGGACCGATTTATATGGAAACCAAAGCGACCGTCTCCCATATCGGCGAGATCGTCCCCATGCTCAGCTTCATCGACGGGCTCGCCAACATGGACATCACCAAGGAGCATATCGCCCGCATGATCGATGATACCTACAACGCCTCCCAGGGGAACCCCTATCGGGAAGTGACCTGGTTGCCTTAACGCGAGGGAGGGAAAAAATGGATGAAAACGCAATAAAATTACCCAAGGTTTGTGAAAGTTTTGAAATCGATGACCCCTTTTCCGGCGGGGTCGCCTGGTGCGCAGGGTGCACGCTGGAACTCAATGCACGGTTTGCCGGAAAGATTCTGGGACAAAACACGATCCTGGTGGGGACCCCTTCCTGCTCGGCGCCGGTTCTAAACGGCCAGAACGACGGCGCCTGGCACCGGCTCGGGCACTACGCCTGCACCATGACGGGGGTGGCCTCCAGCGCGACGGGGCTCGCCCGGTCCTATCAGAGGGCCGGCATCGATGCCACCGTGGTGTGCTTCACCGGGGACGGTTGCGCCCAGGACATCGGCTTTCAGGCCATGAGCGGAGCCGCCGAACGAAACGAAAAAATGATCTATATCTGCTACGACAACGAGGGGTACATGAATACCGGCGTTCAGCGCAGCAGCGCGACACCGTTCGGAGCCTCCACCAGCACCACCCCCGCGGGTGCGGCAAGCTACGGCAAAACCACCGCCGCCAAGAACCTGCCCATGATCATGGCCATGCACGATATTCCCTATGTGGCCACTGCGACATTGAGCCACCTGGACGACTATGCGCAAAAGCTGGTCAAAGCCAAGGAGAAGGCCAAAGAGGGGTTTGTCTACCTGCATGTGTTCTGCCCCTGCCTCGTGGGGTGGAAAATACCCATGAACGCATCCATTCAGGTGTGCCGGGCCGCTGTCAGGACCAACTATTTCCCACTGTGGGAATCTGAAAACGGGAAATTCCGGATTACCCAGAAGGTCGCCAAACCCAAGCCGGTTCGGGAGTTGACCGATCTGCTGGGGAAATTCAAGCACCTGCCGGAAAAGCAGCTTGCCATCCTGCAACAGCAGGTCGATAAGCGATTCAAGCTGTTGCAGGATGTTTGCTCCGATAATGATTCATAATCCTGCTC
>JBECKW010000008.1:0-15038 GCA_040235505.1 Desulfobacterales bacterium | reverse complement strand
CTCCGTCATGCTTCAGTACTGTTCTGAAATCCGGCACCTGGCCACGATTCCGGCACATCTCTTTTACCCGAAACCGAAGATCGATTCGGACGTCATCGAAATCGATTTTTCAAAGCCGTCCCCGCACTCGGCCACCGACGAGTCGTTTCTGTTCAGCGTCGTCAAGGCGGCTTTTTCCAAGCGCAGAAAGACGCTTAAAAACGCGCTTTCCACCAGCGAGCTCGGTGTAAACACGGAATCGGTATCCCGCGCCCTTAACGACGCGGGAATCGATCCATCCAGAAGAGCTGAAACTTTGAGTGTGGAAGAGTTTGTCACGTTGGCGGAAGCGTTAGGTTCACTGCTATTGGGCCGCCAACGGACAAATGCAGGCCGAGTTACGCAAGAGTGATGTCACTTTGATTCAGCGAACTCAGCCATTGAAAATTTATAAAGCTGTACATTTGCAGCAGAAAAGTCGGGATATTTTGCATAGAAATCGTATTCCGGATTCTCTTCTCTGAATTTTTTCATTTCGCTTTTATTGTCTCTTGCCCAGTATTCGTAATCTTGAACATCGAATCCATTCTTGTCTGTAGAAACGCCGTATTTGTTATAGATGGCGTCATCTTCCTTGAGATATTGTTTATATATGTCCTTAACCTCTTGATAGTCTTTATCTTTAAATTTGCTCCAGTACTTCTCCATTAATAGTGCGGCCTGTTCGCTATCCAGCTTACAAGCCTTTTCAACCGTCATGTTTTGTTCGGAAGTTTGAACGGCATCTGTTTTTGCGGTATCTGTTTTAACGGTGTCTGCTTTAGCAGCATCTTTTTTGGAATCCGGGTTGTCGCTTTTGTTTTCTCCGCATGAAATTAGTAAAGACATGGCGAGGAGTGAAATAATCATTAGTTTTACAGCATGTTTCATTTCATCTCTCCTTTAACATTAATAGGATCCATTGGGCAAAGTGGCAAAAAGCCCGCTACACCGGATGTGCCTATTCAATATCCAAATATAAAACACAAGCTGGCGTTAATACGTAATTTAAAAACAGGGGCTCTTCGAATTTGTAAATTTTCATATAACAGCTGCGCGAAATCGTCAAGGTGTGATCTCGCGTTCCCATGTATACAGGCTGCCGGATTCAGGGTGAACAGAGTTGAATGACGGAGGGTCGAAAGTCAATTTCACAACCTTTTCGAAATGTTTTTTATTCGTTTAATTGCAGCATGTAATCCGTTCGAAGCAGGTGTTGCCCCATCAATTCAAATCTGATATGAAAAGGCATGCCTCGCAAAGCCCGAATAAACGCCCTCGGATACTGTATTGAATTATCGTCCGGTGGCTAAAGAATTCCGGAAAACTTCCGATAAACATATTAATCGAGACCACAAGCCCGAAACACTTGGGGGTGATCCTTCCAAGTCGATTGCATCATCCTTTTCTTGGACGTTGATCCTCAATTATTTCAGTTTGTATATTTAATCGGTTGTCATCGGGTTATCAAAACAATCTGGGGGAATAGATATGCTTAAAATAATACGGCTGTCATTTGTGCTGATAAGCATCAGTATTATAAGCGCTGGATATGCGTTTGCCCAAACCGGAAATGCCACCTGGACCGTTGAAGTGATAGGTGCGAGTGGTTTGAAAAACACGGATTGGGGTCCCAATAAATTGTCCGACCCTTTTGCGGATATCTATATCTATTCCTCGAAAGGCAGTCAATTCAGGAAAAATACACCGGTCTTAAGTGATACGCTGAATCCGCAATGGAAATATAAAGTGACACAAAATTATCCGTCGGACGAAACCATATTTCGAATTGTGTGTGTCCTGTGGGACCAGGATAAGATATCCAATCGATTTCTCGGCGTGGCGGAAGTTCTAAATCCGGTCCCCGGCCGAGAGTATTCTTTAAATCTTCACGGGAGAGGCCCTGCAGGCTATGTGACGGTGCCAGGGAAACGCCTTAGGCCGGGGAAGCTTAAAATACGGGTCGACGTTAAATATCCCCCGGTCAACGTTCCAAATATAAAGGGTAAAACCGTAGCAGAAGCAAAGAATTTATTGGAATCGGCGGGCCTGGTACCGGCGAGTCCGAAACTCATGATCGTCCAGGATAAAGCCTCTGTCGGCAAAGTATTGGAACAAGCTCCCAATTCGGGGGCCAGTGTCCCTCGCGACAGTCACGTATTTTTTATTATCGGCAAGTTACGTACATATACCATGCCTCGTGTCATCAACTCCACGCTTGATGATGCAAAAAAGCGTCTGAAGCAATTCTCCAATATTCATCTGACGTATGTATCGCCGCCGGTTAGCCTAAAAAGAGAAAAATGGCTGACCGTCAAACAGCAATCCCCACTTGGAGGACAAAGAAATTTATCCATAGATGCCCCAATCAATCTCATTGTCTGGCGGCCTTCGGAAGATTATAAATTGGTTGTCCCTGACGTTACCGGCGAGACGCCCCAGGAGGCGGCCAAAGCTTTAGATAATGCCAATTTTCCGCTATACACCTTCAAAAAACAGAAAATTTCGGATAGCGAAAGTGATAATAAGGTCCTTTCGCAGGAACCCAAAGGCGACGAAGAGATCGCTTGGGATGAGAACAAGCCCGTCTCACTAACGGTCGGTTGGTATGCCGATGGCAAGTCATTATACGCGGCGAAACTCACCAACCTGGACGAACCCTTTGAAGAAACATTCGACACCCCCGGAAGTGCTGTTTACCGATCCGTTAAAATAACTCAACCCGGATATCTCATTCTCAAAAACATTCAGGGCCCGGACAACATCAATCCTCTGGCTGTTTACTACAATTACGATCAAAAGCAGGGCTGGCAGGAGCAAAGCGAAAGGGCTTTTTACCTGCCTTCGGCGTATCGCGTCACCCCCGGTGAATGTGTCGTCCGAATAAAACCGGAAATGCGCGAAAGCGTAAACGATAAGCCCTGCCAATTTGAACTTTCTTTTATCCCCGAGTTCGACCCGGCTGAACCGAACAACAGCATCGAACAGGCCGTGGAAATTGCGCCGGATGCCGAGATGACCATAGGCTTTATGGGAAGCTACGACGATGATGTCTATTCGTTTCAGGTGGAAAAACCGGGGTATCTCGAAGTGTTGTCGGAAAAATTGCCCAGCGAGTCGGTCGACGCCCACGATTTGGATATCGGCTATACCCTGTATAACGACCAGAAAGAAAAAGTCGGATCCTATTACATGCCGTCGGCAAGCTATCTTCCGGTGGGAAGATATTATATCGACTTTGACGCCGCCGAGGACAGCTGGAGCCTCATGCGCTACAAGCTGACCATGCGGTTTCACCCGGCCGAAGACGTCGGTGAACCGAACGATACAAAGGAAACGGCGTATACCGTGGAAGCCGGCACTTCCATCCCGGTCGCATATTCCGTGAACGACGAGGATTACTACCGGATCAAGACTGACGAGCCGGGCTACGCGGTGCTGAGCCATGATTCGGATATTCCGTTTGACGTCGATTTTTATCGTTATGATGCGAACGGGGAAAAAACAGGAGCAGTCGAACATTTGCCCACCGCGGTTAGAGTGGACGGTGAGCGCCTGGTGAGCCTGAAAGCGGTCAGTGAGTCCCATGGGTATGTGGTGGATCCGCCGGTCAACCTTCAGATCGGGTTCATATCCGGCAAAGAGGATACCTATGAACCGAACGACACTCCCGAACAGGCGGCGTCGGTTGAACTGAACCAGGAAATCGACGGGCTTTTGATGCCACGCCGGGAGCTGGACAATTATGCGTTTAACGTTGCAAGCCCCGGGAAGATATACTTCGATATGGTCAAGCCCGAAGGCGAGGATATCTCCGTTAAAGGCCGCCTGATTTCTTCGGATGGAAAGACCGTTGTTGCAAATGACTTGTATTTGCCCGCCGAAGCGACCATTAAAGAGCCGGGACGATATATTCTGCAGTTCGGACAGGAGCCAGGATTGCAGAAATTCTGCCCGAAACAATACAAACTGACGATCCGTGACGGAAAGGCCGAATCAGCTTCCGATAACAAAGTGCCGTCCGAACGCTATGGCGAAACGGACCAGGATGGATGTATCAAAAAGGCCGAGCAGGCGTATCAACTTCTATCGGATGAAAAATATCAGGAAGCCAGGGATCTTTATCAGCAGGCACTACAATGCCGCCCGGAGAATGCGGTGATATGGAACGATTACGCCGTTTCGTGCTACCACCTGAAAGAGACCGCAGAGGCGGAGAAAGCCTTGAACAAGGCGGTTGAACTGAACAAGGATTACGCCCTTGCCTATCGCAACCTGGCGCTTATTCAGTGGGAAAAGGGCGATAACGGCAAGGGAGTAAATTTTGCTTTGAAAGCGGTGGAGCTGGATGCTTCCGATGAAAACCTTCGCTATGCCGCCCATGCGTATATCCTGTTAGCCGACGGTCAGGATATGCCGGAGAAAAGACAGTCATTGGAAAATGCGGCGAAATACTACCGCAAAATGAAAAAAATCCCTGATGCATCAAAGGAAAACCTGGAAAAAATAGAGCAGTTACTGAAGCAGGAAAACGGTAATTAAAGATGAATCGAGTTGCGATGCTAATCAAGAACATAATCATTTTTCTTGCACTGTTTTTTCTTAGTTACCTGCTTAGCGTGCTTGTCGTTCTCCTGTTGACATTCTGCTTTTTCAGGGATGCCAATCCGCACCTCGAAATCGTCCTGCTGGTGTTCGGTGTAATAGTCCCGGTAGTCTCGATTGTCGGGGCGATCATCGGCACAATGTTTTTTATAAAGCGAAGTCATCGAAAAGCAGCGCTTCGCATCGAAGATCAAACCGGATGAGGAGGAAATTTTAAAATGAAATATTTGCCTGCTATCGCGCTGTCATTGGTGATATCTTTTTTTATCGGATGCGCCTCTGCCCCGGTGGTGCAACCAACCCAGGAAGAATTGGCTGCGGCCCGCAAATTTAAAAAGACCGTCGCGATTATCGAACTCGATGACCAGGGATCGCCCATCAAAGATATTCAGTCTGTTGCGCTTCCCAGGCTGGAAGAATATCTGATGGGGCATTTCAATCTGGTGGAGCGCGCCAGAATCGAAGCTGTCATGAAAGAGCGCCGATTGAATGATTCCGATGATCTCACCCGGATGAATGAGCTTGGGAAACTGTTGGGGGCGGATTATCTCGTTTTTGGAAATGTCATCGCGTCCATGTCGACTCCGGAAATCAAACAACAGTCCAGCGAGTCTAAAAAAGGCGATTTTTTCGGACGCATCTGGGTCGAACAGGAAGCAATGAGTGAAGTTTCGCTCAAATTCGTCGATGTCGGAAGCGGCACGATCGTCTATTCCGCCAAAGAAAAAAGCCGCCGATTGATTCGAAAGGATGAGCAGCGGTATCAGGACAAAAGATCGTTTGAAAAGGATCTTCGAAACAAGCAGCAAGTGAAAAACGTCACCGATATTATCGGTGCCTACAAGGGACTCCATAAAGAATACGCCACGGCCGTATCGTATGCCATTGACGGGGCGATTCGAAAACTCAACGAAGATCTGAGCAACAAATTTCCCCAGGAGGGCGAAGTGATACAGATCCTTTCGGCCAGTGATATCGTGGTAAATCTAGGATCGGCATACGGCATCAAACCCGGGGATCAACTTGTTGTCTGGCAGAACCAATCGTCGTTTAAAGATCCTAAAACCGGCCTTGTCACCGTGTTAAAAACACAAAAGGCCGTTTTGAAGGTAACCCAGATCACCTCCGGACTTTCCTGCATCGCGACGGGTGACCCGAATGCCGTCGCCACGATACAGCCTGGAGATACCGTCTACACGTATAAATAATGTCTGCTCCGGAATTTTCATATCCGGATGCACTGGGCCGAATGCACTGGATCAGATAGTGAGACATCGAATGAAAAAAACCATTTCGTTATTGGCCGTCGCATATTTCTTTTTGACGGCCCCAAGTCCCGTATATGCCGGTTTTTTTCATGCCAATGAAGTCTCCACATCTTGGAATTTCACAAAGGGGTATGAAGATAACGATGCCGTCTACTTTCTGCTCAACTACTGCCTCTATCAAAGGCCCGTCGGCATCGCGAGATTCCCGGACGGCGGCACTTCTAAAATCCTGTACAACAAAACGTACCTCTACCGATGGCAAGCAGATCAACACCGCCTGAGCCGCCTCGCACTCCTGGACACCCGGGAAAGGGGAAATTCCATTTCATGGTCCACCCGGATGTCGGCTGCCGAAGATACACTCAGGATCGGGTATCATGGTTGTGGATTTATCTGGGATATGGCGAGAAATCAATTGACCCCCGTCCCGGAAAACGAGACCGAGATCTTTTTTCAAACAAATTTCCCTGAAAAAAGAAAGGGCCCGAATGCCTCGCCTCACGACGTAAATATCAGCCGGCTGAAAAAGGAGTTGTCCGGCCTCCCCTTCACCGCTTGGGAACTGCCGTCTCCCCTTGAGTATTGTAAAAAAAGCAACAATGCGTATACCAAAGATCTCGTCCGGCTTAACGGAGATAAGTATTACCGGTATGCCATTATCGACAAACTTAAGAACGAGTTGACGAATCAACAGATTCGGCAGATTCTGAAAAAAATGGATGAGCGGGAAATGAAGCTTCTATATGATAAACAAATGGAATACAAGATCTTAAGTGCCGAAACGCGCGAAAAACTGAAAGCGATTATCAGTAAGAATAGTTCGGAATGAAATCGAAGGGGAAGGCCATGAAATTATATTTTTCCGTATTCGGCTGGTGTCTCGCATTGCTAATTTTAACTTGCGGATTTCTTCTTGGAGCGACAGGCGATACCGGATGGCAACTCCTGAATCTCCGCTTTCATTCCGGTTGCTTTTACCGGGCCTCCTCGGAATTAAACGCCCCCACGGACAACGACTTCGGTTCCTACGGAATGTACCGCCTTTTCGACGATAACCTCAAGACGTGCTGGGCGGAGGGAGCGGAAGGCTCCGGCATCGGAGAATCGCTGTACCTGACCATCGACGAAGGCACCAATCTCATTGATATTGCCAACGGGTATCAGAAAAGCCCGGCACTGTTTAAGGCAAACAACCGGATAAAAACGCTGGAAGCCACCATATTTGTGGGAATCAACCCTCCGGGGGAGGTCACCGAACTGTTCACGACATATCACGCCCGAATGTTTTTTTCCTCCGAAGCCCTCTCGCTCACCGACACATCCGGCTTTCAACAGGTTCCGCTATCCATCGATTGGAAATCGCTTCAGGAATTTAAAGATCGTACGCTGGAAGCATTTTCAGCCGAGAAGAATATCGAAACAGAGTCTTATCAGCCGGATGTCCGATACATTTTGCGGCTACGGATCACGGATGTATACCCCGGCGAAAAATATAACGACACCTGCATTTCCGAAATTAAAACAGAATGCACGAAAAACGCCCCTGACGCTATTAGCGTTAAAAGCGTCTACCTGAATCCTGCGGAAAACACCATCCTGATGGACACGGAAACAGAAGAAAAAATCGTCCTGGACAGTGACTCGGATGCCGTCTTTCAGATTGTTGAGTTGAGCCCCGACAAACAGTGGCTTATTGTCATCAAAATGCCTGCAGAAATTGGCGACTCTCGCGCTGAAACGACCTATCTGCTTTACAACACCCATCTTAAGATGCGTGTACCCCAGAAGCTTCTGGGGCCTGACGTCAGCGAGTTCTATGATTTCAGCCTGGAGGGAGACTCAACCTACCTTGATTATCTCAATGGGAAAACCATGTCCATTGAATCGCTCGACCTTGGGCCGGTGTATAAAGCATTTAACGACCTTCAGGTTAAATTTCCCAAATGAAAAAGCCGCGGACTCGATCATGTCCGCGGCCTACATTTAAAAAAGAAAAACCATCCGGAATGTATCGATCAGGGACATGATCCAGTCCACGCCCCCTCCTTTCCCCTTGTGCCTCCGTGCCTTTCCTTTGTGCCTCTGTGCCTTTGTGCCTCTGTGCCTCCGCCTTTACGCCTTTGTTCCTTTATTTCTCTACATATCCTCCGCAATCGAAACCGTCCGGTCCCCGAGCATATTGACGTAGCTGGCCATCTCGTTGTCGTACCATCCATAAATTACCGCCTGAGTCATGGGCACATGGATGGTCATATCCTTGATGACGGCACGGCTCTTTTCATCGAGCCCCGCGACCTGGCTCAGATCCACCGAAAGTTCCGAAGTTCGGGTATGGGTTTCGTGTCCTTCGATGATGGTGGCTGCCCGGGGGCTCCCGATGACATCGCAGGATACATTCTGCTTGTCCGAATAATGGAGGTACCCGTTGGGGTCGTCGGCCTCCGCCTGCCGGTAAATATTGTTGATGACCTGTTTTCGAATCGGCTCCCCGTTGATCTCCTCCTGGAAGTTGACCACCAGAATGATGAGAGAGCCGCTGGAAATAGGCACCCGCACCGACTCGGCGATAAATCCAATCTCCTTCATCTCCGGGATGACCAGCTCCAGCGCCTTGGCCGCCCCTGTGGTGGTAAGGATGATATTGTTCATGATGCTGCGGTTTTTCCGCAGGTCCGTCTTCCCTTCCCCCACCAACCGGTCCAGCACTTCCTGGGAGCCCGTCGCGGCGTGGACCGTTGCCATGGAGGCCGAAAGAATCCGCCGGGCGCCAAAATGGTGAATCAGGGGTTTCATCATATGGGCCAGGCAGGTGGTGGTGCATGACGCATTGGAGATAATCCGGTGACGGCGGGGATCATACGTATGGTCGTTAATCCCCATAACGGTGGTCACGGCATCCTCCGGCGTATCTAGGCCCGTAGCTTTGATCTTAAACGGCGCCGACACGATCACTTTTTCCGCGCCCGAAAGCAGGTGTCCACGGGCGGATCCCTTGGGGGAATCGGCATCCACGGTGGGATCCAGGAATTTCCCCGTGGTGTCCACCACCAGACGGGCCTTGTGCTCCCGCCAGCCGATGGCGGCAGGATTTCGATCGGATCTCAGGAGCTTAAGCGCAATGCCATCCACGCGCATGGTCCCTTCCGCCTCGTTCAGATCTTCGATGACCGGGGCGGTCTGGCACCCATGCAGAAACCGCTCCAGGCGTCCGTAAGTGGAATCGCGCTCAAGATAATGCGCGATATCCTCGATGCCCCCCCCTACATTGCGTCCCAGATTGACGACGATCTCATCGAAATACTTGCGCCCCACATGGTGCCAGACCGTCAGTTTCCCGATTCGCCCCAATCCGTTTACTCCCAGCACTCGCTTTTGATTACTTCCGACACTCTGTTCCATAGCCCCTCCCAGGGTTAGATTTAAGTTTCGTTTAACCGAAGTCTTCCCTCATACACGGAACCGGTCCGGCCGTCGATACTGATAAAGTCCCCCGACCGGATCAGGCTTCGGTTGAAGACAAACGTCTTTTCCGTTTCGTTGCAAACCATATTCTCGCACCCCACCACGCAGGTTCTTCCGATGCGATGGGCCACGACGGCGGCATGGGACGTCATGCCGCCCCGTGCGGTCAGAAGCCCGTCGGCCGCGAAAATCTCCCGGATATCGTCCGGCACCGTATCACCCCGGACCAAAATAAGAGACGTTCCCGCCTCCTGCTTCCGCCACATGTCGATTTCTTCAAGACTGAATACCGCACGTCCGCTCATGGCGCCTCCGCCGACCCCTACGCCGTGGCCCAGCAACCGGTTTCCGTTAGCCTCCTCGGGCGCGAAGGTCAATACCTTTTTCCGTTCGCGAATCGCCATGTCCCGGGCCTGCAGCAGGAAAAGATCCTTTGCCGCCGGGCCCTCGAAAGTAAATTCGATTTCCTGGGGACTCCAGCCACGGTTGTAGATCAGTTCAGTTGCCCAGGCTTTGAGTTCCGCGTAAATTTCCGGGAAATGGGTTTCCAGCGTGATATCCGTCTCCCGCTTTTCGATATCCTGCTGCATGACGGAAATCGGAAGGGTTTTCACGAGCCCCGAGACCACATCCTCCCCCTGGTTTCCGAGGGTGAAATCCCCCCAGAGCTTCAGGGTCTCGCCGGACCAGCGGGGATTGTGGGTGAATACCACTCCTGTACCGGACCGGTCGGAGAGGTTTCCGAACACCATGCACTGAATCGTGACAGCCGTGCCCCAGTCGTCGGAAATCCCCATGATCTGGCGATAGGTTCTGGCCTTCGAGGACTCCCAGGAATCGAGAACTTTCTTGATGATCAGGTTGATCTGCTCGAAAGGATCCTCCAGGACATCAACCCCCTCGTCCAGTATCCGCTGCTTGTAGGCAAAGGCCATCTCCTTCATCTGGGCCCCGGTCATACTTCGCTTATAGGCAATGCCGAGGCGTTTCTTGAAACCGGCCATGATGGCGTCGAAATCATCCCGGGCAAGCCCGAAACTCATGCCGTAGCATTGCATGAACCGCCGGTAGTTGTCCCATGCGAACCACTCGTTGCCGGTTCGGGCTGCCATGCCGGCGGTGATTTCCTCGTTGAGTCCCACGTCCAGAAAAGTATCCATCATTCCAGGTTGGGAAATGGTGGACCCGCTTCGCACGGAAACCAGGAGGGCGTTTTCCGGATCCCCCAGACGCTTTCCGCTCCGCTTTTCGATATAGGCGATATGATCCGCCAGTTGCTCCCTGAAATTATCCTCTGCGGGCCGATAGCCCTCAACGATCTCCCGTGACCTGAATACTTCCGTGGTGATGATGAATCCGGGCGGAACCGGAAGCCCGAAGCCGTTGAGCTGTACGATGTGGTATCCCTTTGCGCCCAGGTACAGAATTCTGGACACGTATTTATTTGCATCGTCGATGGTGGTCATGGCCCGCTTCGGGTCATAGTCGAGCAGAAGCTGCAGCTTGTCCTTGGGGAGTTGATCGGACTGGTGAAACAGAACGTTGAGGATCCGGCTCAGGAAAAGGTCCATTTGCTGCAGGCCGAGGGAACCGGCTATCTGATCCCGGAAAAACATCTCGGATATCCTGTGAATCAGGCGTTCCCGGCCGATTGCACTGCCGGACGGGAGATATTTTGGGAGAAGATGCGCTTCGGGGATTCCGGCAAGGATCCGGTTCAGATTCTCTTCATGAATATTGTTGAAATAGTCGTTGATGATATTTCGGACCGCCTGGGAAAACCCCTTGAATACGTCCAGATACTGGGTAAAAGAAAACCCCCTGAGCTCTAAAGAGTGGGACAGGAAGTCGAGCTGCTTGTCGTATTCCACCGAGGAGATGCCGTCTATCTTCAGGGCGCGGCCGAAAAGCTGCAGGAGATCGAAAATACGGAAAAAGGTGGCCTTGGTAATCAGGCTCAGATCAAACTCCGCGATATAGCTCTCGAACAGAACATTCACCAGCCCCTCGATCCGGAAGGAGAGTCCGAGGGCATCGAACTTCAACTCGTGATAGCTTCCGTACATGGAGGGAATATCCACCGTAAAATGTCTTTTCTTGTAGATATTCTCACTGATCTCGTAGGATTTCGGAGACAGAATCAGCTTCTGGAGCTTCTCGAGGTAGCCGATCAAACCGGTCAGCTTTTTCTTGATATGCGTCTCTTTCAGGCTTTCTTCAAGTTCCCCCAGCTCGGGGAATACTTCCGGTCGCAGCCGAAGCAGGTATTGATCGAGCTGGCTGAAGTCCAGATGATACTTCTGATATAAAAGCCGGTAGAAAGTAACTGCCAGACGAACCCTTCGCATATCCACCGCTGGCGTCTCCCCTCCGGGTTGAAACAACTCCTCCAGACGCTCCTCCGGCAGATGAAGCAGGACGGCGGGTTCTTTGATGCCGTTTTGCCTGAGATATGTCATCACTTTCCGGACACCGTCCACATACTCTCCACCGATGCTGATCTGCTGATAGATATAAGGGGGGACATAGGGTTGAATGTATGTCTTGTCTTTGGTGGACCAGAAATTAAAAACAGCCTCCATGAATTCCAGAATCTGGTTACTGCTCTCCACATGACTCTGTTTTCTCAGGAAGTGAATCAGAACATCCTTTCGGTGGGTGATTTCATCCAGTTCGGTGGAAATATCCCGAAGCTTTCCTTCCGCACCGATCTCGTTGAAAAAAACCGGGAACAGACGCGCAAGCTGTTTGGCCAGATTGTATACGGTCTCGATGCGGCTGTTGAGAAGCTGGGTGATGTCTCGGGGAAACAGGTCCGTGTCCTTGATGAACACGCCGCAGATGGAAAGGTGGATGGTCAGATACGACAGCAGCTTCGGCGACCATTGGGGATTGAGTTCGATGAGTTCCAGCCAGGTCCGGATATTGAGGATATGGGCGCTGTTGGCCTTGATCTGCCAATCGTTTCCGACCCCCTCGATCATGGGTGCCTGAAATCCAAGGTCGATCATGGAATTGATGAAATATCCGATCAGATCGCTTTCGTCGGTCTTGTAAACCGCCTTTCCCACGTTGAGGACACAATTGAGAGCCGTCGCCGGGAAATGCCGAATCCGCTCCTTGAGGATAGAGAAAGTTTTTTCAATGAGCTGCTGAATCTGACCCACGGACCCGTGATCGATGAGCCAGCTGAGTGTCCTGTTGATGTCCCATAGAATTTCCTCGTGGATCAGCGCCAGCCCTGAAATTGACATGATATGGAAGAGAAAAAGCAGCTTCCAGAGCCTGCCATCGCCGACGCCGTCCCCCAGGGCCAGCAACCGTTCAGGAATCTCCCGGTACACGTTCACAAAGCTGTTGTATCCGGGAAGCATCAGCAGCTTTTTAAACCTGTCTGCGCCGTCCTTTTCCCTCTGGGAGACAAGCGTTTCCAGGCTCGTTCGGGCCGCCTCTATCCTGTCACGCGAAATATCATCGAAAAACCCTTTGAAAATATCGGAAACATGCGGGTGGGCCACCTCTTTTTCAAGCCATGCCTTCGGGTCCTCTTCGGCTCCCCAGTAGTCGAAGGTATGGCGAAAAAAAGCAATCAGAAGGCGGTTGGCGGCCGAAAAGTCCGAAGGAGGGGCAGCCCCATTCGCAAGGGGGGAGAGGATCTGGTTGATCTGGTAGTAACTGCGGACAAAAACCGCAAAGATCTCCGGTTCAAGCCCCTGGATGCTGTCAAGACAGCGGTTGATCACGGGCATGAATCTGGAAAGATCCTTGTCCGCCGATCGGATGATTTTCTGTATATATAGCAACAGATTGTCAATGGCGTCGGAACGGACCCGCTGATCAACCGTGGTACGCAATGCAACCAGATAAATGTCGGCAAAGATTTCGGCCGCCTCCGGGCCTTCCGGATGGCCTGAAAGGAGATGGAAATAATCGAGAGAATAGCTCCGGGCTTCCTTGACGATGAACTGCCAGTTCTTATATGGATGGGACAACTCCTTGAGAAAAGCGTTAAGCCCTTCCATAATCCCGAAATATCGGCTCATGACCCGCTGCAGTACTTCATATTTCGGATCGATATCCACGTCCACGTGGTAGTCGGCGATATTGACTTCCAAGGCCTTCGATTTGATAACCAAGCGTCCCTCTCCCGGTTGCATGTCTTTAATAAGTAATTAAAAGTACCAAAGCCCCCTGGACTTTTCAAGGAGATTCCAAAATAAAAATCGGCGACAAATCGACATAACCCTCTTGAATCAAAGGGTTTATATGGATCAAGCCGAATACGGCCGGAAAAATATGAAAAAAACTCTTCTATAATGGGGATAACATGTGTTATTTCAACAGACTATAAAATAAAAACCGCTATGATGGAGCATACCCCCCATGCCACAAAAACATCATTCGCTGAATATTGAACGTCTGATCGATGTTGTCAGAAGAGGCGGTGCCGTCCGGACGGGCGTGGACGTTTACAACAAGGACAATGTGCTGCTCCTTGAGAAGAATGTGCTGGTGAAAAAAGTCAAGCCCCTTCTCATCATTCAGGAGAAGGGCATCGGCCTCGTCCCCATCAACACGGACAACGAGGGGGGCCTGTGGGACCAAAACGGCCGGAGCATCCTTCCGGAGACCCGGCCCCAGGGCCCCACCGCCAGCATCAAGGTCAAGGAAAGGGTTCAACATATCAGCCGGTTAAAAACCGAGGCTGCTCAAAAATATCGCCGCGCCAAAGAAAACATCAAGAAAGTCATAGACGATATCAGAAGGACCGGGGGTGAATTTGACCACACCGTTGTGGAAGACACCGTATCGGACTTGTTGAGTTTCCTTACCCGCAACGACAATGCTTTTTTCTACCTGACCCGGGAAATATTCTCCTACGATGATTATCTGTACCACCATTCCATCAACGTGTGTACCATCGGCACCGCGATCATGAAAAAAACCCTCCAGGTTTTCGGTGACAAAGTCAGGCCTTATTCTTCCCAAGAATTGAAGGATATTTCCACGGGTTTTTTTCTCCACGATGTCGGGAAAGTGCTTCTCCCCCACACGACCCTCAACAAACCCGGCGAACTGACCCCCGAAGAATTCGAACTGATTAAGGGGCATTCATACAAGCAGGGGATTGACGTTCTGGACAAAAACGGCATCCACACCCGGGTAATTCGGGACATCGTCCGATATCACCACTCCCCCCTTTTTAACGGTGAAGATCGGTGTTATCCCCCGGTAATGAACCCTGCCGCACTTCCCCCCCATGTCCGAATCGGAAAACTGGCGGACCTTTACGATGCCATGACCTCAAAGAGATGTTATAAAGAAGCGTTCAATCCGGTTGCCGTTGTCACCGGCATTGTCCGCGGCTATGCGGGAAAGGATGAATCCCTTCAGCTTCTCCTGCATGCTTTTGTCAAATCCATCGGGATTTATCCCCCCGGCAGCGTGGTGCATCTGGCGAATAACCGTCTGGCTTATATTCTGGACAGCGAGGGCCCCATCGTCATCCCCTTCACGGACGAAATAGGGCAACCCATCCCGGAGCAACCGGACCCGGTTGATCTGGCCGATGAAGAGGTTAAGGAAGCAGGTTGGAAAGTCGATGATGAAAGACCCTTCGTCTCGCCCATCGACGCTTACCGGCTTTTCCCCGAGTATCTGAAAGTGCCGCCGATTGCGGCGTAG
>JBECKW010000355.1:0-35286 GCA_040235505.1 Desulfobacterales bacterium | reverse complement strand
GGCCAGCACACACGCCTTGAAGTTGACCTGCAGCCTGCCGCCTTTCGAGACTTCCGCCAGAAGTCCCGTCACTTTCCCCCCGGCGTCCTTGGTGAACTCCCGTGCGCGTGCCTCGGTCACGACCTGGATACCCTTCTTTTTGCATTGCTCGAGCATTCGGGTGACCAGATATGATCCGCTGCGGCCCGGGCCGATGGAGGGGTCTCGGGATTTTTTGTTGATGAAGTATCCTTTTTCCCCGATGTGGCCCTGCATCATCATCATACCGCCGCCCGGCATGCCTCCGCCGGGGCCACTGGCCTGCTGGCCGGCCTCCGCTTTGACATAAGGCGTAGGCTTGGTAAAAAAATCACTGACGTCGCACAGTGCATCGAACCAGTCGAACATCGGGCCCTGGGAATCCACGTAATATCGGATCAGCTTGTAGTTGACATTCCATTTATACCGCTGCATCAATTGCCTGAACATATCGTCGGTACTGTCGGGATATCCGGCTTCCCTGTGCCACTTCGTGTTGGCGCATGAAAACCCTGCGAACCAGGCAGATCCGCCCGGCTTTTTCGCAGATTCCAGAACGATAACGCTTCCGACGCCCAGGTCCCTGGCCTTCACTGCGGCCACCAGACCCGAGCCACCACCGCCGACCACCACCAAATCGCAGTTCATGACGTTATTGGTCATTTGTTCTTCTCCTTTTCTCCACGATTCATTTGATCAACCCCAGCTCGTCAGATATGGAACCTTTTTTTCAGCGGATACAAAAACCGCGTCTACCGGGCAGTCAATTTCACAGAATCTGCATAACTGACAGTCATCGGGATACTTGATGACCGCCTTTTGAGTTTTGTCATCCATTCTTAAAACATCCATCGGACAGCTCTCAACGCATGTTCCGCAGCCGGTGCAAAGCTCTGTATCGATGCGTTCTATTGTCATGGTCATGACCTCCTTTAGCGGCTAAGCGGTGGTCGCAGCCGGATATCTTTTTTCATAGGGGATGGTCAGATCGGGCCACCATTCCTTCGGGATCGGTTTCTTATAAAGGGTCATCTTGCCGTCTACTTCCTTAATCATCACCCATGCCAGCCAATCCGGGTCGACGCGACGGGGATAGTCCTCGCGGTAGTGCATTCCACGGCTTTCGGTCCGGAAAAGCGATGCCCGCATCTTCATTTCCGCATTCGTCACCATGTTCCTGGTCTCAAAGACAAGCCGCAACTCGTGGGGATCCCGTGCAAAGAGTTTGGGACAAAACTCATCCCGCATGAACTCTATCTCTGTCAGGACACCCTCCAGTCTTTTCCCGTGCTTAATGCGCAGTGTAAAATACGGTATCATCGCATTCCTGATCAGTTGCGTCACCCAACCGGGGCTGAAGCCTCCCTTGCGCTTTGTCGGCTGGAGAATGGCTTCTTTCAAACAGGACACTTCCTCTTCGTCCATCTTCGGCTTGTCCGCCTGTTTGGCATATTTGGCGGCGGCCGTGCCGGCCCGGGTCCCGGTCACTGAGGCATTGCAGCTGCCGCTTCCGCCCAGGCTGTAGGTCGCACCGACCACCATGGTTGCGCAATTGTCCCCCGCCGTATACAAGCCGGGAACGCCGGCGGCACAATGCTCATCGACCGGCCATACGCCTTCC
Source organism: Desulfobacterales bacterium (assembly GCA_040235505.1). Taxonomy (GTDB): domain Bacteria; phylum Desulfobacterota; class Desulfobacteria; order Desulfobacterales; family JAFDDL01; genus JBECKW01. The sequence continues at coordinate 33,647 of JBECKW010000355.1, read as the reverse complement.
GCCGTGTGGACGCCCAATCCCGGGCCCACCGCGCCGAAAACCTCATCCTCGCCTCTGTAGAGCGGGGCCCTGCCGGCATTGGCCTCGAGGTCGGCATTGAGACCGAACCCGAATCCCGGTACGGTCTTTCCTTCCGCGTTGGTCATTGGTTGCAGATTCTGTAACCAGATAGCGCCGGTCCGCCGCACCATACCGTTATGCATATCCTCGAATTCCTTGCCGGTGATTTCAGCGCCGGCCTTGTAGGCCATGATATGACCATCGGAAGTAAGGTCTCCCATAGGCCACCCGCCGATAGGCTTGAAGCCGCCGGAGCCCACGCAGAGGATCGTCGCCTTGGCCTTAAAAACATAAAGGTTGAAATTGTCCCTTGTGACGCCGATTGCGCCAACAATCCCGTCGTTCTGTTTTATCAGGTCGACAATCATGATTTTTTCCATGATGCGGACCCCGACTTTCTCAGGTTGGTTTTTTAAGGATTTCGCCCATGACCCGGGGCCGTCCGCGAGGGCCCACAGCCAGCCATCCTGTGCCTCGCCCCCCTCCACCGGCGCCACAAAATTGCCGTTTTTATCTTTGAGAAACGGCTGGCCCCAGGCCAGCAAATCCTGGAACCTTGCATGGGATTCCATGATGATACGTTCCGTCCATGTGCAGTTGTTGATATACTCACCGCCGACATGGGCACGCGTTTTCAGCTTTTCGATTTTATCCGGCCGGTCCGGCGGAACATCCATGGTGCCGTGCGCCCAAGGCGACATTCCGGATCTGCCGATATTCCCTTTGGATACGAGGGTAACATCGACGCCCTGCTCACGCGCTTTAACAGCCGCGAAACAGCCGGCGATGCCGCCGCCGATGACAAGGACGTCCGTCTCAATTACGGTTTCGGGGGTTTCTTGTTTTGGCATAGAGTATCCTTTCTTCTAAGAAAAGATTTTGGAGCCGCTTCCGGTGACTCAAGTTGGCATCGATTCCGCGGTTTCACACCAGCAAACGCGGTTGTTCAGTGCCAGGCAATCGGAAAAAAGGATCGTGCACGCCTGGCAGCCCTTGCATTTGGAATGATCGAAATCAGGGCTCGCTTTCTCGGCCGGTTTAAACGATCCAACCGCCTCGGCCTTGGGGATAATCAGATTCGGCAGGGTCGCCAGCAGCGGTGTTGCTACAATTCCAGCAGCGCCTGTCATTATAAATTTTCGTCTGGTCCAAGTTGGATTCTCTGAAGCCATGATATCCTCCCTATGTCCCCGTGCCGAACCTTTCGGTCCTGTATGAAAAATTAGCGGTTTTGATACAACCCGACGCGACACCCTTGAGGCTAGACTCTTTGTACATACTTGCCCGCATTTGTTCCGGCCAGGAAACCGCTGGAGAATGCCCAGGAAATGTCGTTTATCACCTGGTGTTTCACGCCCCCCATGTTGATATGGCGGCCCGATGCAAAGTCACCGGTGACATAGAGGCCTTCCACAAGACCACCACCGGACTTGTACGCCTGCATCTCGGGGTTGACCCTTACACCGCCGAAAGCTCCGTCGGTCATCAGCTTACCGTGGAAGGCATAGTAAGGGGGCTTGTTAACGGGAACCAGAGAGTCTTCTCTTTTAAAAAAGTCCCAATCACGGCCATTTTCGCAGTTTTCATTATACTTCCGGACCGTTTCAAGGAAGTTCTTTTTGTTGACACCTATCTTGTCTGCCAGTTCTTCAAGGGTGTCGGCTTTGAACATATATGGGTCCTTCTTTGCAAAGCCTTCCGAAATACTGCTGCGGACTTCTTCCATGGTGTCCGGAAACGGGGACAATTCAAAGGGCTTCATGAACGTCAGGCTATAGCATCCCAGTGAATCGGCGTCCTTACCTGGCTGAGCGCATTTCGGAAGCTTGAAGGCGGCTGCAAGGGTATTTTCATCAAATATATTGAAAGCCCAGCCGCGAGGCTGATCGACCAGCACCTGGCCGTCCGTAAAGTGCCCGACATGTTGAACCGGTTCGGCGCAATAGCGCTTGCCGTCCAGGTTGACAGTAATGATATAGGGCGACTGAGTCATGGCCAGAAAAACCTTGGAGGTGCCTTTGTCTCTGGCCAAGTCATACATGGGGCCCATGATGCGCAGGCAGAAACTGGCATAGTCCACAAATGCGCCGACCTTCTCGGCCAGGGGGATGCCGTCGCCGGTGTAATTGGGATTCATGTGTGCGCTGGGATCCATCCACTTCTTCATTCCGACGAATTTAGGGAAACTTTTTTTCACAATCTCTTCGTTGTTTATCCAACTGCCGATTGCCATGACACAAGCTTTGCAGGCAACACGAACATAGCCGGCTTCCGATTTCGCAACAACGGCAACGATTTTTCCGTTTTTCACTTCGACATCCACCACGGGATGTTTCGTAAGAACTTCGACACCGTATTTTTCGCATTTCTCCTTCATCATATCCATGACGAAGCGACCAAAGCGCTTTCCGGTTTTTTCGCTAACCATCTGGGGGCATAAGGGGTCGCTCTCGATGGCGCCGGTGTATTGACCGATGACGAACATATCCCCAATGTCGCCTCCCTGTTCGCATAACCAGTCAAAGAACTGTCCTGTGCCGCGAATGCAGTTGAGGACCAGCTTTTCATCCAGCCGCCAGTACACATTGTCCATCATGTCGCGGGCATACTTTGTGGTCGTGTCCGGCAAATTGCGCTCTGCCTGCCATTTGCTGCCAAAGGTACGAACGGTACTGGCAAACTGGGCTCCCCCTCCGGTTGCCGGGGCCTTTTCCAGAACAATTACTTTTTTACCGGTCAGCTCTGCCGCACGCACTGCTGCAACCATGCCGCTGCCGCCTCCGCCCAGAACAACCACATCACAACTTTTTTTCTCTGTAAAATCATAGGATTTTTCGGCCCCTTTGGCTTCGACAACCGTACCTGGAATGTTCATCAGGATCGGTGCGGCAATCGCCGCAGAGCTTACGGCCATGAATTTTCTTCTTGTCAAGCTCGATGCCTTGCTCATAACGTGCCCCCTTTAAATGATAGTTGGAAATTTGGATCCTGCGATCAAGCGACCGATGATAATGGCATGTTCCCGTGCGGCTATTTGCCACTATTGTTAATAGCTGAACGTCTCGCTGAATGTCTTATAGGGTTCCGGAGGTGCGGGCACCAATTCGGGAACATACGTTGTTGTAAAGGGATTATCATAAGTTGTCGGCTCCCTCAAGGAATGCCCTTGAGCCGTGCCACCCTCGGCGGAGGAGGGCATGATGGCATTCTTCAAGACTTTCATTTCATACTCATCGGTATAATTCATATCCGCAGGTGTCATAAAGATTCTGTACACATGGTAGTGCAATATCTTCCACTTGCCATCCTCTTTGACGAAATCGCATGCGTATTTGGTCCATGACCACATTCCCCTCAACTTCCCCGTCTGGGGATCGGTGATCGTTTCAGCTCCCGGAGACTTCCACACGCCTTTGGCGCTCTGGCCGTCTTCCGCTATTTCTATAACGGGCGTCGTGAGCGTATGTACGAACAGGGTTCCCGGTGCAATGGTTCCCCCTTTCGGGCCATGCTCATCCAGAATTTCTTTAACCGCTTCCCGGCCCCTGTAGAGCCCCAGATGGGCTACCTCCCAGCTGACATCAGGATTGTCGGCATACATGGTATCGATAAATTCAGGGTCCTTCTGCACTTCATGTTCCCATACATATCTTCCCATCAAGTTCTGGATTTCATGAATCGCCTCGAGATGGTCAATTTTTTGCTGGTATCGGGCATTGGTTGCTTCCAATTTCGCGAGGCGTTCTTCGACGTTCGAGTTACCACACCCTGCCAAAACGAACAAAACAACGCCCGCCAGCAATAGTATTTTAACGGCTCTTTTTTGAATGGTCATTTTTGCCTCCTTTGTATACAAGGGCATAAATAAGGCGACAAATGCAGTTTGAAGTTGTCCTTCTAACCGGATTCGGCAATATACTTCCCCGCAATACGCCCCAGGGTGAGGGCCCAGCCAATACTGTTGCCGGAAATCGGTGTGATGTAATCAACGGAATATCGCCCGCCTGAAGAGTTGCCTGTTGCAAACAATCCGGGAATGGGATCGTCATTATCATCGAGGACTCTCTGATATTCATCGATGAACAACCCGGCCAGGGTCACCATGGCGCCGGCCGGGATGTCGTTCTTTGTAACTGTGCCGAAAAAGGGCGGCTTCGCAATAGGATGCATGAGACTCGGGTCTTTAGCGAAGTCCTCATCAACACCCTTTTTGACAAGTTCGTTGTATCGCTCGATGGTGGCAAGAAAGTTATTTTTGGCCTGATCTTTATAGCCCAAATAGTCCGCAAGTTCATCGAGCGTATCGGCGCAATAATGCTTGGAGGGCATGCCTCCTTCTTCTTCGCTGCCCCCGACGGTGCCATGAACCATTCCGCCATCGGCGCCCGTGCCGATTAATGCGTTCAATTCCTTTTCCAAACGGTCGAGAATTATGGGCTTTGGATCCACACTGCCGTGATCAAGCGGCTGATATTCCATTTCCTTTCGCCAATCGGCATCCCAAACTGCGCAAAGCGATCCAATGGGCTGCCGGAATCCCTGGGCGATCGAGGCCCAGGAGGCCTCGTTGGTATAGCGCTCGCCGTTTCCATTCATGCGGAGAAAGGCAGTTTTCCCAAAAGCCCCGGCCAAACTGACCATATCGATGGTATTCATCATCGCGCGCGGGCCCCTTTCCATGCGTCCGCCGGCCCAAACGCCCATTTTCTGCCCGTCTCCGTCTCTGCCCATGCCTCGGAAATTTTCGAGTTGATCCCTGGACGGATCGAGGTGCTCGGACATGAGGTCAACAACCATCTCTTTATCGCGGCTGAAATCACCGCAGGCGATCAAAACGCCTTTTTTTGCCACGAATTTGACGTAATTTCCCATGGCATCTTCGGCGATAACACCGGCAACTTTCTTCCCCTCCTTGACGATTTGGCGGGCGGGGGTTTCATAATGAAAAGAAGCTCCAAGTTTTATAGCCTTGGCCACCATCAGTTTCATTGCATCGCTCCAGGCGTATCCCTCGTAGAAAAGAATCGTACCTCCCCAGTTCTTGAATCCGTTTATTGAACCGGTGTAGTACTTTGGGTATGGAATTCCATAAACTCGCAATTTTTCTTTAAAATGATCGGGGATCAACTCGAGCAACCAATCGCAGGCGGCGCCACTATTATAGACATACTGCTTCACCAGGAGGGGATTGGTCCGATTTCCCATGCGCCGCTGCCATTCATCAAAAAATTCCAGCGGATCAATCCTCTCAACGCCGGCGTCAAGTGCAAACCTGGAATTGACCGTACCTATCTCATTGCCGAAAAAAACATATTTATCTTCCGGAAGCTTTTCAACTACCGCTACGGAAGCGCCTGCTTCCGCAGCGGATCGGGCGGCTGCAACACCTGAAATGCCGGCGCCGAGAATAACGACGTCGGCTTCTATTGTTTTGGAAACTTTATTGTCGGGTATCGGCTCGGGGGGTGTTTTCCAGCTTGCCGGCTTATCAACGCTTTTTTTATCGTCTCCGGCCGCCGCAAGCGCAACGCCGGGATAGGAGGAGGCAGCAACCATTAAAGCACCTGTGGTTGAAATCGTCACACCCTTTAAAAAGCCGCGACGGCTGATGCTTTTTGCTTGGTTTTCTTTTGAAGGTTTCATTGTTTTTCGCTCCCCCGCAAGGACAATCATTGTGATATTTGTTAAATTGAACTTATTCAACAGGGAAGGGGAGCCCCCATCGAAGACCTGATGGGGAACTCCTGATTACCTTAACTCAGACCATGTTATTTTTTGTATTCCTTGTACGCGCCCTTGAACGTATCGTATTCATTCGGATCTGTATAACTCCATGTATCGCTCCATGTTTCATAGGGCTCAGGTGGTCTGGGCACAAACACGACCTCGGTCGTTGGAGTGGTTGTGTAGTAATTCACCTTTGCTATGTCCGGCGGGCGATTCATGCCGGTCAAATCCTCTTTGCTTTGCTGACCCGCCTTCTCATCAGTTGCGGTTTTGGATTCCGAACCAAACATCTCACCCAAGCCAGCTCCCGCTTGAATCGTTCCATCCAGTGGCCACGCGGCATCTGTATATACATGCATGTGCCAGATCTTCCATTCCCCGTTTTCCATTATAAAATCGACCCCATACTTCTCGAACATCCACATGAAATTGCTTTTTCCGTCTTTAAACCCACCTACGATGCCGGGTGTATACCACACCCCTTTTGCGGTCTGTCTGTCACCCGCCACTTCAACCACGGGGGAAGTAATCGTGTGCCAGGCAAATTGACCAATTGTATTCTTACGGTCCTCCTTGATGCCATAATATTTTTTTATTGATTCCGGACCTACCCAGTACCCGGAATTCTGCGCCCAGCAGATATCGTCTCTCTTGGACCAGATCTTTTCCAACTCCACATCGTTCTGCATTGAACAATGGTACCAGGCATGCAGACTCATCAGGTTATTCAACTGTTGCAGGTCGTTGGCACGCTGGGCCAATCTCAGCGCCTCGATTGCCTGGCTGTTATCCGTCTTCTGCTGAACACAAGCCACGAAAGCAAACAACCCTATCATTAGCCATGCGGAAAATAATATTAACTGTTTAATCTTTGTTTCCATATTTTTCCCCCATATAAGTTAAAAGAACTAAACCTGTGAAGCCACAAAGAAGGCGTTGCGTATTGTCTTGTGAATTCTTCCGCCCTCACCTGTGCAGTCACCGATGAGAAGGACCTCGTCCGCCGAACCGAAGAACTTCTCGGCCTCGTCCATTCTCGGCTTCAGGCCGGACCAGATCACGATGCTGTCGGCCTTGATCGATTTTTCTGCGCCTTCTGAATCCGTATAGACGACCTTCCCGCCGGTAATACTCTTCACCAAGGTCTTCATATGGTGGCTGAAGTTGGGATGGTTTTTATATATGCGCTCCTGGTTGCCGACATTGTGGGGGCCCACATCTTCTATATCGATCATTTCTTCCCCGGGCGCCAGCACGGTTATCTTGTGGCCGTCCTTGGCGATGCCGATGGCCGCCTCCGTGCCGAGCTTTCCGGCGCCGATCATCACCACATTCTGCCCCAGGGCCTTTTTGTTGCTGTAGCAGGTCAGAATATCGAAAACATTGTCGGCGTCCGCCCCTTTCATCCTAGACTTTACCACCTCGGCGCCGGCGGCCACGAGGACCGTGTCGAACCCGCCGGCCTTGATCATCTCCGGCGTTGCCGCTGCGTTCAGCTTCACATCGACGCCGTTCTTGTTCACCTGATGGATCAGATAGTCTTTGAAAACCTTCATGTTCCACCGCCACTGGCTGTGATCCGAGAACTTTATGAGTCCGCCCAGGGCCGCATCCTTCTCGAAGAGCGTCACCTGGTGGCCCCTTTCGGCCGCCACGATGGCCGCTTTCATGCCGGCCGGGCCGCCGCCGATCACGGCAACCTTCTTTTTCATCAAAGGCGCCTTGATGTTCTGAAGCTTGTAGGCCGGCGTTCCCCACGCCGGGTTGACGTCGCACATGGCGATATGGGGCCCTTTCACCATGCTGATGGCATGGCAGTCCTGACACTGGTAGCAAGGTATGACGTCATCCGCCCTGCCGGCCGCCACCTTTTTCACCAGTTCCGGATCGGCAAAAAAGGGAGTGGTCATGCTGACCATATCCGTCTGGCCGCTGGCGATAAATTCGTCATTCTGCACCGGATCGTGGAATCCCGCACCGGGGCACGTGAGGATCTTCAGACCAGCCTTCTTGATGGCCTCGGCATAGGCAAGACTCCAGGGTCTGTCCTGGTCCTGGCAGAAGCTGTTGGGATGCGCACTGCCGGATCGGATATAGACAAAGTCGGCAAGGCCTTCGAGCTTTCTGGTCGCTTCGACGCCGCTTTCAAGCTCATCGGCGGTGGGCTGATTCACATTTCCAACCCCGGGAATATTATCCTTCGGGCCGGTACCGATTACACCGAGATTGAGAGAGGCCATTATGATCAGATCCGTTGCATTCCGGACCGCCTCCACCGCCTCACGGGTGGGAGAGCGCATCTGATATACGTCATACCCCTGGTCCGCTGCATCCTTTGCTTCCGCCACGATATCTTCGATACTCTGGGACGCCCCTCCCATGGGTCCTCTTCCCCCGCCGGGCATGAAACCGCCACCCGATGCCTCTGCCGCCCGCTGCATACCGACCTCGTTCTTCTGGCCGGATGCCTCTCCGGACGCGATAAAGTCATCGTCGCTGATCCTGACCTTACCGGGGTATATAATCAGGGCGCCTTCGGTATGAATATCGTTGATCATCCGTTCGATATAATTCCAGACGGGGGGGATGTTTTCCCACTTGTTGTGCCCGATGTGCTCCCAGCTGTTCCAAGCTTCATAGAGATATTCGTCATTTGGGAAATCATCCTTCGTATGATAGGTCTTCGGATATTTCCCGAACAGGTTGATACTCATCGTTACGATGGCAGCATTTTTGGCCATGTTCAGATAATGGTTCCTGAACACCTCGCCGGGATAATTTTCCGGCCCCTGCATCGTGAAATTAGGAGAAACGGAATGCATTATCCTGTTCTTGAGCACCTTGTTTCTGATTCGAAGGGGTGAGAGCAGATGCCGACATCTGTTGCCGACCCCCTTTATGCCGGCAACTCCGGACTTTTCGGCCGCCATTGCGGCGGGCAGCTGAAACCTTGACAGTTTTTTGCAGGTCAGCGCGCACGTGGATGCCAGGCCGGCGGCTACTAGAAACTGCCGACGTCCCATAATTCTTTGAATAAGTTTCATTATACTCTCCAATTTTATAGGTTGACAAATGAATATGTCTACATAGGCGCTTCGTACCTTATTAAAAATAATTACAGAGCTGCCAGCCGCTCCCCCAGCAGACAGCCGTCGGTGATGGCCATACCGATGCTGATGCCGGCAAAGGGGCTCTGATACGTTACGATGAAGCGGCCCCCCGCATTGTTTCCTGCTGCATTGAGGCCTTTGATGGACTTGAATTCCGAGTTCAGCACGCGGCCGTCCGCATCCGTGTCGAGACCGGTGGTGGCGACCAGACCGGGGCTCAGACTCCCCATCATGCCCGCAGGGTCTTTTTTGCATATGGTGCCATAGAACGGCGGGTTTTTGAGGGCGGTGACCTTCATGATACGCCGGTCTTTGCCGAAGTCCTCATCCAAACCTTTCTCGCACATCTCGTTATATCGCGCGATCTCGGTCAGGGCCTTTTCTCTAGTATCGCCTTTGTAACAGCCCATGAAGTCAAGAAGCTCTTCAATCGTATCGGCGCAGTAGAGCTCTCCTCCGCTCATAGGGCCTTTTATTTCCCTCCCTTGCCCCCAGCTGTATTGCTCAGGGCCGGGTTTTACATCATCCAGCTGATGAAGTACTGCCGGCCAGCTGTAGGTATCGGCAGTATCCACGGACCCGTGACGCGGCGGCATCATCTCATAGACCTTCTTCCAATTCGCATCGTTGAAGGTGACGGTAAAGCCGTCATCCGGTTGAAGGAGGGTGGTACCGGCGGCCTCGTCGCAGAATCGTTCACCGCGGCTGTTGAGCTGCAGAAACCACGTTCCGGTGCCCGGATCACCTCCGGCCATGGTGGAATGGGGGCCGATCTCGATATGGCCGCCCGCCCAGAGTCCCAACTTGATGCCTGAGCCATCGCGGCTGAGGACATTCATGCCTCCGACGGGGATATCGGCCGGCAGGCCCGCCTTCACAAGGGAGAGATCTCCCCGGGCCTCGGCCTCATGACGAATCGTATCCAGGATATCGATGACCATCTCGCGGTTCTTGGAGAAATCCCCGGCGCAGAGCGCAACGCCTTTCCGGGCCGTGAAGCGGACATATTTCCCGTCCGCCCGCCTGGCCACAACGCCCGTTACGGCGCCGGAACCATCAAGATCGCATATCTCGGCATGGTGCTGGAAGAACCATTTCGCCCCCCGGGCTTCGGCCTTTTCCTGATGGATTTTCAGGAGTTCATGCCATCTTTCCACCCCATAGGGCTCTTTTTTATTGTTCAGGAAAACAGACGTTCCGTAATAGAATTTCCATCCGGAGACCTCCAATAGAACATCCGGCCCGGGGGGCCAGCTCATCAGATGGCAGTTGTCGTCCATCCATCTTTTTTCGGCAAAGCTGATGACCCAGTCAAAGACCCTGCCGCTGTTCTTCACGAAATAACTGGCGCGCCTGGGGTTGTGACGGATGACATTGCGGCGGGCCAACTCCCTCAGGAAATCGTCCTCATCGATCCTGGGGGCGCCCTGGCTGAGTGCGTATTGGGAGTTGACGGTCCCCACGTCTTTACCAACGCCGCGGATGTAGCTCTTCTCGGCCTGGTTCTCGAGGACGGCAACGGAAGTGCCCTTTGTGGAAGCGGCACTGGCGCAAATCAGGCCGGCGTTGCCGCCGCCCACGACAACCACGTCATAGGTTCCGCCATCGCTGATGAGGGACTCGTCGATGGGGTCTGGTTTCTCTCGCCACGACTTTGTGGCGGCCCTGTTCTCGCTTCTAGACTGAACCGCGGAGACGGAATGCACGGCAGAAATGGCACCCATGGTGCCTGTGGCGACAACGCCTTTAAGAAAACCGCGTCGATTGATGTCCCCTGCCGGCTTCTTATCTTCCTCAGACATGATTTACCTCTAAATCAAAGATTGTTTAAAAAGCTTTTGACGGATCAAAAGTTTCGTAAGGCACGGGCGGTGCCGGGACAAGTTCCCGTGCGTTCGTTGTTCTGTATTCATTAAAATATGTGGTGGGTTTGTTCGGGCCCATGCCCTCCGGCCACGTTGGCGGGGGCGTGGCGGTACTGTCCGTCAATTCGGTCCAGGGCTTGTCAAATGGTGTCTTGAAAAGTGCATAGCAGTGGTAATGCCATATTTTCCATTCGCCGTCTTCCTTGATAAAATCGGTGCCGATATAACTCCAGCACCAGCTTGCTTCTGCTTTGCCTGTTTTTGCATCTACGGAGCTTTCGTTTCCAGGTGAAAACCACACGCCCTTGGCGGTTTTTCCGTCGCCTGCCACCTGAATGCTGGGTGTATCCAGCTCATGCAACATCATCATGCCGATCTTATCTTCGGGTTTGACATCGCCGCCGAGCACGTTGTAGAAAAAATTCTTGACGTGCTCGGGACCTTCCCATCTCCCCCAATCGGCTATTTCGGCGGAGACATCGGGGGCTTTGTGGGAGAACAGCTCATCATAGCATTTCTTGTTGAGCATCACGGCATGATAATGGAAATACCGGCTCATCAGCTCCTGGCAGTCATGGACAGCTTCCAGAGCCGCAATCCTCTCCTCCAGTGTCCTTTTCTTACCGGTCGCGGCATCCGCTTCTGTCATACCAAGGTTGCCGATTATTTCTCCACTGTCTCTCCTGAATGAAAGCAGGGATCCGGTGACGAATGCCATCACTGGTAAAAGGCATTTTAAAAAAGATCTTCTTTTATTTTCCTTTTCCATCACAATTTGATCTCCTTTGAATTATAATCGTTATTGTTTGTCTTTAGCGTATCGTGATGTATTGCCGGCGGCAAAATGAAAAATAGGGCGATCCGCCCTTCGGACGAGCATCGGGCAGTGCTTTAGACCCTTTGGAATGAAGACCATGCAGCTTTTGGTCAAAATGTGTTTCTCGTCATCTAACCACAGTTCTACTTCACCGCATAAGTCGTGCGGGTCCTCCGGGTTGGAACCAAAAAAGGTCAGCACTTCATCGAAATCGTGAGTATGCGCCGGTGGTGAAAATTTATTTGCTTTCCAAAACCATGAGCATTCCACATAGAAAGAACCATCGATAACTCTGTTGTCCAGATAAGCCACCGGGGAAACTATAAGAGGTCCGTCTTTTATATTTCCCGCTTCCATATCCCAGATATTGGGCTTTGGCTCGGTGATAATATATTTTCAGTATTTTGTTTTCTCCATTTTTCTCCTTTTTGTTTCAGGTTGTTGGATTAGGTCAATCGGTGATGGCTTCCAGTATCTGATCGATAAAAAGTTCGGCCCGCATCAGGTCTTTTTCTTGGAATCGGGGTCGAAGACGATTTAAAATTTTAAGTTGATCCAGTTGCCGCATTCTTCGCCGAGAGATATCCGGTGGTCCAGGCAAAGGCATGGCTCAACCCCGGGCACAGAAGCGGGTAGTCGGTTCCAAATCGGTTGCCGACGGTATTGCCTGCAAGATAGATTCCCTGTATCGGGTTTCTGTCTTTATCCAGCAATTGGAGTTTCGTATTGACGAAAAAGCCTCCCAACACCACCAGAAACCCGATCAATGCCTGGGACGCATAGAACGGGGGCTTTTCGATGGTGGTCAGCCGGTCGGCTCTTTTCCCGAAATCGAGGTCCCTTTCCAGCTTTGCCAGCCCATTGTATCTGGCGATAGTCGCTATCAACGTGTCGGCAGGAACTTTCATTTTTTGTGCAAGGTCGGTCAGGGTGTCCGCCTGGACCTTTTCTCCCATTGGGGGCGGGCCGGATTGCCCCGTGTCCGGCCCGCCTCCGGTTGCACCGCCCCGGGCGCCGCCTGAAGCAAACGGCGGTGCCCCGCCCGAACCGCCACCCGGCGGAACGCCGGATCCCTGGGCATTCGAATCTTCACCCTTCAAAAATCCAAATCCCAAATTACCGACTTCATCCTCGCATTTGGAATCGTAGATCTGCCAGAAGCAATTTCCGGGCTGAAACCTCATGGCGTTCGAGACGGCCCCGGCATCCGTGTCTTCGTTTTCGTAACGCTCTCCGAGGCTGTTTACATGCAGAAATGCGCTGCATCCCATGGTGCCGCCGGCCGAGTGATCCAGGGGAGGATGGGGTGCGGGTTGCATGAGCCCGCCGATCCACATGGCCATCTTGTGGCCGTCACCGGTATTCACCGGCGGGTTGTAGGGACTGTCCTTTGCAAACGCCACTCCTGTTGGACAGTATGCCGCCATCATCTCGTAATCGTGCCCGTAATCCCCGGTGCACAGGATCACCGCCTTGCCGGCATTGAACCGCAGAAAATTTCCATCCGAATCCTTTGCGACCACACCGGTGACCCGGCCCCCATCCTTTCTGATCAATTGAACGGCACGGGTGTTGAAACGAAATTCCGCGCCACGTTTCTTCGCATTGGCCATCAGTGTTTCCACCAGCCCGGACTGACCGCCGGAGAAATTGTGAACGACCGGAAATTGACGGTAGTATTCTTTTTCAAGGTCAAAGCCGTCGGGCAGCGGCCAATAGTTCAGCGTCGTCGAATATCCCGCAGGCGCCAGCATATCTCCTATCCAGTCTATGATTCTTCCGGAATTGTCGGCCCACAACCTGAGTAGGCGTTGGTCCGACCGGTTCCCGGCGTGTTTCTGCAGTGCCAGAACGACTTCATCTTTATCGATCCTGACCCCCAATTTCTTCTGAACACGGCTGTCTATCGCTGCGTTGTCACTCCCGCGACTGTTGTAGGTGACGTGTTTTTCGATCACGATAACTTTGGCACCCGCCTCGGTGGCGGAGGCGGATGCAGTCGCGCCGGAAACCCCGCAGCCGATGACGACGATATCCGTCGCGTGCGTTTCCGTTATCTTGCCCTCCGGAATGGCGGCAGGGGGCGTCTCCCAAGGGTATTTCGTCTGCTGGCTGGAAGAAGTCTGAGAAACGGTTTCAGGAGTGGTTGAAGTATTTTTACAGCTCAACAGTCCCGTGCCGGTCACGGCGATGGCCCCGGCACCGGTAGCGGTCTTTTTCAGAAAGGACCGTCTGCTGATGTCCTGCGGTTTATCTTTTTCCATATATATTTGTCCTCAATTATGGTTCATCACGATAAAGTGTGCATGGATAGTTAACCAAAAAACCAAAAACTAAAGACTTGTCACCACGAAGTGCACCCCGAATTCGGGATAAACTCAGAACACGAAGAAAAAATAATTACAAACGGGTATGCATGCTTCGGAGTTCTTCCACTTTGCTCCCTCTTATTCATTTTCATGATGTTTTTATTTCTGCCAGCAATTCCCCCAGCAAACAGCCTTCCGTCATGGCCATGCCGATGCTCATGCCGGACAGCGGCGTCTGATACCTGACAATAAAGCGGTTTCCCGCATTGTTTCCAGCCGCGTAAAGACCCTTGATGGGTTTGAAATCGGAGTTGAGCACACGTCCCCTCTCATCCGTGTCAAGGCCGACAAATGTATACCCGACGCCCATGCCCATGCCGCCACCCTTGCTTACGGTGCCATAGAACGGCGGTTCTTTGAGCTCGGTCGCCTTCATGATATTCCGGTCTTTGCCGAAGTCCTCATCGATACCTTTTTTGCACATTTCGTTATATCGCTTGATTTCGGCCAGGGCCTTCTTTTTGGTCTCGCCCTGATAGCAGTCCATATAGTCGAGAAGTTCCTCGATGGTATTGGCGCAGTAGAGATCTCCGAAAAGTTTCCACCTTATGTACCTTTCTTTTCCCCAGCTGTTCTTTCCGGGACCGGGCTTTACATTGTCTATCTGGCTGAGTGTCGGCGGCCAGCTGGTCAGATCGGCTGTATCCACGTTCCCATGGCTCGGCGGCATCATCGCCAGTACTTTCTTCCAACGCGAATCATGAAATGTAACCGTCCAGTGGTCACTCGGTTGTCTAAGGGTGCTGTTGGCAGCCTCATCGAAGAAGCGTTCACCGTTTCCGTCGAGCTGCAGGAACCACGGGCCCGCACCCGGCTCGCCGCTCGCCGAGGCACGGGGGCCGATCTCGAGATGGCCGCCTGCCCAGATCCCCATCTTAATGCCTGAGCCATCTCGGACAATGCCAATGCTTATACCGGACATGCTCATCGCAGCTCCACGGGCGCCGGCTGTGCCGCTATTGCCGCTTGGCATCCCGCCGCTCGGGGGCATCCCGCTCTGCGGGGCCGGGCCGTCCTGTTGCATACCACCCTGTCCGCCTGAAGGGCCGCTCTGGCCTTTAGCTTCGAGTTCATGACGACGCGTATCCAGGATATCCCAGACCATCTCGGGGTTCTGGGCAAAACCGGCGGCGCATAGCGCGACACCTTTCCTGGCCTTGAAACGGACGTATTTCCCGTCCGCCCGCTTGGCGACGACACCCGTTACTGACCCGGAATCGTCCACATCGAGTATCTCGCCATGGTGCTGGAAAAACCATTTGGCGCCAAGCTCCTCAGCCTTCTTTCGATGGGCCGTTGCGATGGCCGGCCATGTTTCAAGTCCCGAGTTATTGTTCTTATTAAGGAAAATGGCGGTTCCGCGGTAGAACCTCCATCCGGACACCTCTGTCAGCGCTTCAGGAAGGGGAGGGGAGCTCATCACATGACAGTTCTCTTCCATCCAATCCTTGTCGACAAAGCTGGTAACCCAGTCAAAAATTCTGCCGCTGTTCTTCGCATAAAGACTTGCCCGCTTGGGATCATGGCAGATGACATTGCGGCGGGCCCATTCCCTGAGAAAATCATCCACATCGATCCTTGGCGCGCCATGGTCCAGCGAAAACTGTGAATTGATGGTCGCAACCTCTTTGCCGGCGCCGGCGGTGTAGTTATTCTCGGCCTGGGCTTCGATGACGGCCACCGAAGCACCCCTATTGGCAGCGGCACTCGCGCAGTACGTGCCGGAGTTGCCGCAGCCTACCAAAACAATGTCATAGGTCCCGGCGTCCGAAATTAGTCGTTCGTCGATGGGATCGGGCCCGTCTTTCCATGAACTTTCAGCGGGCGTATTCCCGGATGCGGACGGCGCCGCAATTGCGTGATCGGCAGCGGCGACGGCGCCCATTGCGCCGGTTGCCGCAACGCCTTTAAGAAAAGTGCGACGAGTCAATTGTGATTTGGAGTTCTTTTCATTTTCGGACATTTTAAACCCTCCACGCTTTTATGTTCATATTCTCCTTATGGAGTTATTTCGACCTGTATGTCTCTCCCGGCTTTAAAAAAACCTTGCCGTTCGTGGCATAAAGCGTCGGAAGAAATTGCGCCTGACGGGCCATTTCTCCGATGGTGTGGGTCAGTCCACCTTGGGCGGTTTCCGGAGTCCCTTGCGTGTCCCAGGCCCTGAAGCGTTGTTCCACCCCGTCTTCGGTGGTGCGTGCGACCCAGACAATGCGGCTGTAAATGCTGCTCCAATCAATGGAATATACCGTGCAGGCCACGGCGGTTTGTATGCCGGCTTCGGCAAATCTCGATGTGTCCAGGAACTTTGATGGATCTTCAAATTTTATCCGAAGCTTCAGGTGGATGGGGCCCTGCACTTCTTCACAGATATGGCTTGCGCCGATGAATTCTCCGGGCTTCTTTTTATCGTCCCATTCAAAGCGGACATGATTGCTGTCCCACAACTTATACTTCTCCGTGCTGTCGAGATAAGAGCCCATCCACCAATCCAGCATTTCCCCGGTGACCCCGGGCATCCGGGTCAATGCGGCGATAAGCCATTGACCGTTGGACAGCGGCATGTACCCGGTTTCAAGTGGAAGGTAACCGGGTTCCAGCAGTTTGTTTGCTTCTTCGATAAACATATTTTTCTCCTTTTAAATCTCCGAAAGCCTTTCCCCCAGCAGGCAACCGTCGGTGATCGCCATGCCGATGCTGATGCCGGCGAAGGGGCTTTGGTACACCGTGATGAAGCGGCCGCCGGCATTGTTCCCCGCGGCATAAAGGCCCTTGATGGGGTTGAAGCTGGAGTCAAGAACGCGTCCTTCCGCATCCGTATCGAGACCGGTGGTGGTGACCATGCCGGGGCCGATGCCGCCTCCGCGACCCATCATGCCGGTGCCCCCAATTTTATTGACGGTGGCGTAAAAGGGCGGGTCTTTGAGTGCGGTGGCCTTCATGATGCGCGGGTCTTTGCCGAAGTCCTCATCCATGCCGTTCTCGCACATCTTGTTATACCGGGCGATCTCGGCCAGTACCTTCTTCCGGGTCTCTCCTTTATAGCAATCCATGTAATTGAGAAGTTCTTCGATCGTATTGGCGCAGTAGAGGGTCCCCGGGAGGCTGTATCGGATATACATCTCTTTGCCCCAGGTATAGGGAGTCGGACCGGGTTTTACGTTGTCCAGCTGACGAAGCGTCGCCGGCCAGCTGATGACATCGGCGGTATCGACGGCCCCGTGGCGCGGCGGCATCATCTCGAGGACCTTCTGCCAGTTCGAATCGTTGAATGTAACGGTGAAGCTGTCTTTGGGCCTGGAAAGTGTGGTGCCGGCGACCTCGTCATAGAAACGTTCGCCGGTGTTATCGAGCTGCATAAACCATACACCCGTACCCGGATCGCCATCGCCCATGGTGGAATGGGGGCCGATCTCGATATGGCCGCCGGCCCAGAGTCCCAGCTTGATGTTGGAACCGTCGCGGGTAAGCCCCCCAAACGCCATCCCGGCCTTCACCAGGTTGAGATCGCCCCGGGCTTCCGCCTCATGACGGATCGAATCCAGGATATCGATGACCATCTCACGGTTCCCTGAGAAATCGCCGGCGCAGAGCGCAACGCCTTTCCGGGCCTTGAAACGGACGTATGACCCATCCTTCCTCTTGGCCACAAGACCCGTGACCGCCCCGGAATCGTCGACGTCGCACATCTCCGCATGGTGCTCGAAGAACCATTTTGCGCCCTTGGTCATGGCCCTTTCTTTATGGCGCAGCATGACCTGCGGCCATGTTTCTTTCCCCGTATTGTTATTCTTATTGAGGAAAACGGCGGTCCCGTAGAAAAATTTCCATCCGGACGCCTCCAGCAGAACCGTCGGCTTGGGGGGGCAGCTGAACAAATGACAGTTTTCGGCCATCCAATCCTTATCCATGACATTGATCACCCAGTCAAAGACCCTGCCGCTGTTTTTGACGTAATAGCTCGCCCGCTTCGGGTTATGGCGGATCACGTTGCGGCGGGCCAGTTCCCTGAGAAATTCGTCCGGATTGATCCTGGGGGCCCCCTGGCTCAGTGCATATTGGGAGTTGACGGTCCCGACCTCTTTTCCGGCGCCGGGGATGTAGGTCTTTTCGACCTGGTTTTCGATGACCGCCACGGAAGCGCCCTTCATGGCGGCGGCGCTGGCGCATATCATGCCGGAGTTGCCGCCCCCCACGACCACCACATCATAGGTCCCGCCGTCTGATATCAGCCGCTCGTCAATGGGATCGGGCTTGTCCCGCCAGGATTTTGCGGCCGTCTTGTTTTCTCCCGCCGATTGTGCTGGGACCGCCGGATGCGCGGCGGCGATGGTGGCCATGGCACCGGTGGCGGCAACACCTTTCAGAAAACTGCGCCGATCAAGATGTTTTCCGGTTCTATTGTCGTTTGTAGACATGTTTTCCTCCTAAACTCCAACCTCGGGGAAGTGCTGAGTGCTGAGTACTGAGTGCTGAGTTTTAATACCTTCTGCCATGTGCTTTGCTTTTTGCCCTGTGCTCTTTGCTCCATGCCCTTTACTCCACCGACACTACGATCGCACCGGTGTATGTTTTACCGGGGGCAATTTTCGTTTTGACTCCGTTGACCGTCATGGAAAGGCTGGTATCTTTCCGGGGGGTGACTGAAGAAGACTTATCCAGTACCAGCTTGGTCAGGTAAGAAGTACCGGTGACCGTCCAATTGGAACCGTGTGCCAGGTTGACGATGACACCGTTATTGACAGCAGGCTTTGGCGTATCGGTGATCGTGTGAAACTCCCGAAAGTTCGCTTTTGTAATTCTGGGAGAAGGGTGATGCGATTCGGAAGCGGAGATCACGCCGGTAATGCTGGCGTTATCGAAGTTAAGCGCCATGTTGAGTTTGTCGGTCAGCTTTCCCCAGCCCACGGAGTTGTAGAAGTCGCCCTGGAGGTCAATATTGGAAAAATTGGCGGTGGCCGCCTCGGCGGTGGCAGTATTGTCAAACCCTTTAATCGGTTCGGGAGCGCTCGTGGGTTCTTCGTACCCCCCGGAACCCTGTCCCATTCCGGCGGGCTGATCGTCTGAGGCTACCTGCATGATGACGCCGTTTCCGGTATTTATCTGGGCGCCCCCGGACCCGTCCATGGTGAGCGCGGCGGGCACGCCCGACACAAGGAAAGTACTTTTTGCAGTGTTGATCGTCGTACCGCCGTCAATCGTCAGAGGGTTACCGGACCGGTGCCACATGACGGCGTGATTTCTGGAATTAATGATGGTGGGTTTCACCGGGATGCTTTTTATCTCTTCCTGGGTGAGGCCGAGATCGAATTCTTTATTGAGCTTCGCCACGACCTTGGGCGAGCAGTCGCCGTAATACACGTCCCCGGAGCCAATGGCCGAAGCGAACGTAGCCATGTCAAGATCGCAGCCGTAATAGGCGACGTGGGCGGAAGGGTCGTTGTAATTGCCGTATCCCGCCTTTCCGGTCAGACTGACCTTGCAGTTGATGGCGTTCAGATGGACATTTTTAGTGCCGTCGGTTGACAGGACCCCCCAGCCGTCGGAGGAGATGGAGGAGTCGATGTAGGTTGCCTCCGTATTTTCGCCCAAGATGCTGGTGGCGCGGGTGGTGCCGCTCATGCCCGATATCCAGAGTGTCGAGCGCATCTCTCCCGACTGGCCAAAGGGATCGTCGGGGGGCAGCACGCCGCCCCTGATGTGTATATTCGAATTCTTGACAACCACCTTGCTGCCGTCCTTGACGATGAGACCGGCGCGCACCACCCCGTGGTTCTCGATGTTCACATGGTCCAGGACGAGGCGGGTATCCTTGCCGCCGGCCACGATGCCCGCGCCGTCACCGATAAAGTCGTTCAGGCCGTCGCCGAAAAAGTCGATGTCGACATTTTTGATCGTGTAGTGGCCGCCGGCGGCATAGATGCCGGTGAAACCGGTGCCGCCGGGGGAGGTGGGATCTTTGTACAAGGATCCCTGTGATCGGATCCGGATGTTTTGAATGGTGAATCCGGAGGGTTTTTCACCCTGCACAGCGGCCAGGACGGACTTGCCGTAATCGATGCCGTTCGCACCCAGGTAGAGGGCCTCACGGAAGGAGTAGGGGCCGCCCCTGCTTGCACCGGCACTCGGCATGCCGCCTGCGGGGGGGGCGCCTCCGCGGGCGCTTTCACCGCTCGTGCCGCCGGACACCCCGCCCTGCGGGGGCGCACCGCCATCCGGCATGCCGCCGCCCACGGAAACCCGGGTGACCTCGTTTGATTCGGCAACGGTGAGGACGACATCTCCCTTGTAAACGCCCGGGACGAATTTGTATTCCTTTCCGGTCCACGATTTCAATACCTGACCGGTTTCAACCCCATCGACAGTCAATGTCAGTGTATGGCCGGCAGGAGCGGTAAGGTCGGCGCCCTGGCCGATGGTCAATTTAGTCAGCTGGGTCGTTTCATTTACCATTTTGGTGGTGTAGGGTTCCACCACCCACTCTTCGGCAACACTTACCGCGGATACAAGCAACAGAGATGCAACAGCAAGAAGAAGAATTCGGAATCCAGCCAAGTACTTTCTTTTCATAGCTTCACCTCCCGTTTTATTATATCGTAAAACCTTTCCAATCCGCAGATTACGCAGATTCACGCAGATTTAAAAAAAGGAAAATGAACCACCCCGCCGCAAGCGGACGGGGTATTAGACTCGAGCTTTGCAATAAAACCCCTCATTTTTTCAATCTGCGAAAATCTGCGGATTATTTTTGTTTTCAGCAAATCGGTGATGTTCATGTGCGCTATGCCTTGTCCTCGATACCCGTCGCGAACCTCCCGGCCAGCCAGCCGTGGGTACACGCCATACCGATGGAATTGCCCGCAAATGGTGTACTGTAGCCCAGGCCATAGCGTCCGCCGAGGGTGTTGCCGCAGGCATACAGCCCCTTGATGGGGTGTCCCTCCTTGTCAAGTACGCAGAGTCTTTCGTCGGTTATGAGCCCCGATATCGTCGCCATGCCGCCAAGACCCATCATCGCCATCATACCGCCGCCGGTCTCGGTTTTGCAGCCATAGAACGGAGGCTCATCTATGGGAATCATGGCCTTGGCATCCTTCCCGAAATCGCTGTCGACGCCCGCGTAGCAAAGCTCGTTGTAGCGCTTGATGGATGCGACAAAGGTCTGTACGAGATCACCCGTATATCCCAGGTATCCGGCCAGTTCCTCCAGGGTGTTGGCGCCGTACACGGTGGCGCCCTCCCGCTCCGCAACCACGCAGCCTATAACCGTGAAGCCTTCGGCACCGGTACCTAATACCTTTTTCATGGCCTCCTCGGTATCTTCATAATACTCGGGACGGCCGTAATTGGGTCCGCCGTGCTCCAGGCCGGCGATTTCTACACTCCGCATGAATTTCTTGTCCGTAACAAGACATAAGAGGCCTTCGGGCTGACGTTTTACTATGGGACCTATCAGCGCCGCAGCCGCTTCGTTGCAAAATCGCTTCGCATGGGCGTTGAGCTGCAGCATGGGGCCTTCGCCCCACGGACCTGATGCACCGCCGCCCAACAGCATGCCCCCGCGAGGGGAGGGCTCGATCATGCCGCCCGCCCAGCATCCCATTTTATGACCCATTCCGCTCGTGGCATCGCCTCTGAGTTTTTCTTTCGTCGTTCCGCCGCGCTCAGCCCACTCCATGTTCTCGTTAAGAAGAGCCCAGCACATATCGGGATTGTTTTTAAACCCGCCGGTGGCCAATATGACCCCTTTGCCGGTCCTGAACTTGATATACTTGCCGTCGGAATCCTGCACGATGGCACCGGTAATATCCCCGTTTGATGCCTGGGTCAGCACAACCGCACTTGTCCCGTAATACCAGTCCGCGCCTTGATCGATGGTCTTTTGCACCTGATATTTTTCAAACCATCTGAGAACCGAAATAAAGGCGCCCACCGGTTTCCGCATAATGGGGCCCATAAACTGGGCATTGCAGGGCCATGTCTTGTAGCCACCAAGCTCGATGGGATAGTCTTTGGGATCAACACCCTTCTGAGCCTGGTTGATGCACATCTCCCCACTCATGACATTGGAGAAGTCGTATGTCTCGGTGAAACCGTTGCCGCCCCCCGAGCCACGTCCCCCTCCCCCTTCGCTGTATTGGAAGACCACCTCGCTGTCGTTTGCCTTACGCAGATCCTTGTACTCTTCGTAAACCTCCACCATCCTGTCAAACATGGGGCCGGAGTTCTCCACGAAGAGGCGAATGATATCCGGGTTGCAGCGACCCGCAGCGCGTTTGACAAACTCCGCGACAATCTCGCCCGTGACATAAGGCCCGTACCCGCGACTTATCAGCCACTTGGAGTTGACATGGCCGATATCCTCTCCGACACGCCCCCAATAAGAATTGAATGCTTCCTTGGCCTTTTTCTCGACAACGGCTACCTTGGCGCCGTTGTCCGAAGCTCCCAATGCCGCCATCAGGCCCGCATGGCCGCCGCCGAGCACCAGCACATCGACGTCGATGGTCCTGGAGATGTCGGAGTCCGGAATAACCGGCGCCGTACCTAGCCAGTCCCCTTCGCCACAGTATCCAAAAACCCGACCCGATGGAGAAGCGGATGCCGCACTTTTTCCCGTAGATTCCTCTGGGGCGGAACCGCCGCGCCCCGGCGGGCCGGCCGATGCAGCAAAAGCCGTTGCACCGGTTGCGGCCGCAACGGTGACGGCGGATGCCTTTAGAAAATTCCTGCGGGAAATATACTTGCCTGGTTTCTTTTCCATAATTGAATCCTCCCCGAGCAGAGCAATTGGTGTTTTTTCTCACTCTTCCACGGATACCACGATTGCTCCGGCGTAAGTGCGGCCGGGCGCGATATCCGTTTTGACGCCGCCTACCGTCATGGTGACCTTGGCGCCCTCCCGGGCGGCGGTGACGGAAGAAGATCCGTCCAGCACCAGTTTGGTCAGGTAGGAGGTGCCGGTCACCTTCCAGGCGGAGCTGTTGGTCAAATTCAAGATAACCCCGTTGTTAATGGCAGGGCGTGCGGTATCGGTGATCAGGTGAAAATTTTCATTGTTATCCTTGGTGATTCTGGATACCGGGTGATGGGATTCGGAAGCGGAAATCACGCCGGTGATGCTGGCACTGTCCAGGTTAATGGCCATATTGAGCTTGTCGGTGAGTTTGCCCCAGCCGACGGAGTTGTAAAAATCGCCCTTCAGGTCGATGTTGGAGAGGTTGGCGGTGGCCGCACCATCTGCGGAGGTGGTGTCGAAACCTTCGATCGGTTCAGGCGCAGTTGTGGGCTCCTCGTAATAACCGGCAGGGGACATATCCGCGGGCTGGTCGTCGGAGGCCACCTGCAGGATCACGCCCGTGCCGCTGTTTATGCCGACCCCGCCGGCACCATTCACGGTCATCACGGCTGGCACCGCCGACATGATGAAGGCGCTCTTCCCCGTATTGATCTTCGTGCCGCCGTCAATGGACAGGGGATTCCCGGACCGGTGCCACATGACGGCATGTTGCTTCGAGTTGATGACGGTTGGCTTCACGGGGATGTTGTTCAGTTCTTCCGTTGTGAGGCCGAGACCGAATTTTTCGTTGAGTTTGGCCACGGCTTCTCGTGTGCTGTCGCCGTAGTAAACGTCTCCGGAACCGATACACGAAGCAAAAGTGGCCATTTCCATATCGCAGCCGTAATATGCCACGTGGGCATCCGGGTCGTTGTAATTGCCGTATCCCGAATCGCCGTCAAGGATGGCCTTGGTGTTGATGGCGGTGAGATAGGCGCCGCTGGTGCCGTCGGTGGACAGAACGCCCCAGCCATCGGAACTGACGGTGGAGTTGATGTAGGTCGCCTCGGTCCCTTTGCCCATCACGCTGGTGGCGCGGACGTTGCCCTTCATCCCCGATATCCAGAGCGTCGAGCGCATCTGGGAGGTGTCCATGGTGGCAACGTAGTCGGGGGGAAGCACGCCGCTTTTCGTATCTATATGGGAGTTCTTGACGATCACTTTGCTTCCGTCCTTGGCGATGATGCCGGCGCGGACCACGCCCTGGTCCTTGATGGTTACGTTGTCCAGGACGAGCTTGGTGCCGTCGCCTTTGGCCACTATGGCCGAACCATACCCCTGGAAATCACTGCGGCCGTCGCCGAAGAAATTGATATCGACGTTTTTAATTGTGTATTCGCCGCCAGCGGCATAGATGCCGTTGAAACCGGTGCCGCCGGGGGACGTTTTGTCTTTGTAAAAAGATCCCTTCGATTCGATTCGTATGTCATGAATGTCGAATCCGGTGGGCGTTTCACCCTGCACGGCGGCAAGGACCGATTTTTCCAAATCGATACCGTTCGCATCCAGATAGAGGGCCTGGCGGAAGGGGTAGATAGTGGGGGACCCGCCACCGGTACCGCCCGGCATTGAGCCCCCGGGCATGCCGCCTTCGGGAGCGCCCGTGCCGCCCGGCATCCCTCCACTCGTGGGCATTCCACCTTCAGGTGCACTGCCGCGTGCACTCTCACCGCCGCCCGGCACACCGCCAGCGGGAGCATCTGCCATACCCGGCATTCCGCCTCCTCTTCCGGGCACGGACACATCGTTGGCTTCGGCCACGGTGAGCACGATATTCCCCTCGTAGGCGCCGGGGGCGAATCTATAATCAAAGCCCTCCCATGTCTTGAGCACCTGTCCGGTCTCGACCCCGTCCACGGTCAAGGTCAGTATGTGACCCTCCGGCGCAGCAAGCTCTGCATTGTCTTCGATGGTCAACTTGCTCAGGTGAGTCGTCTCGTTGACCGTCTTGGTAGTGCCTGATGCAACGACCCATTCGTCAGCAGTTTTTCCACAACCTGCAACCAGAAGCGATACGACGATGATAAATAACAACCGGGATCTCATGAAATGCTTTTTTTTCATACGTCCGCCCTCCCTGAGCACGAAGCTTCAATTTAAATTAACCATGACTTTTTTGTTTTATCTCCCTGTTCTTCGTGCTCTTCGTGGTCCAACTTGTCTTTTTCTTTAATTACCACGAAGAGCACGAAGAACACGAAGAGAAGTAACAAAAAAATGTTGTGCTGCTATATTCTTCGAGCAATACTATAACCGCTTGCGACTGCTTCCATGGTAAGGCCGATGCTTGAACAATCTCCGATTGGAAAGACCTCGGGAACTTTTCCCTTTAGACTTTTATATAGCCCGTCGTTTGGCACCATCTCTGCAATCGGTATGATGGTGTCGGCTTCGATGGTTTGTTTCTGACCTTCCCTGGTGATTATCTTGATTCCCTTACCGGTAATCCCTTCATGCGTAACGCCGGGCAGCAACGTTACCCCTTTTTTCTCCATCCACTGTAAAAGGTGCTGGTTGTTGACTCCGGCGATTCTGTTATCCAGCAACGTCTCCGACGTGTCCGTCATGGTTACCTTTCTGCCGCGCTTCACCAGGAATTCAGTCAACTCACAGCCGTGAAGCCCCCCACCGACAACGACAATTTTTTTCCCGACGGGCATCCAGAGTTTCGTCAGTGTCCGGAGAATCGCCGGGCTTAAGAACCTCAAAAAGAACTTCAGCATCCCGTGCAATTTTAACGTACTGGTGACGTTACGTGACTGAATTCCCGGAATTTCGGGCATAACCGGAGTGCCCCCGGTGGCCACGAGCACTACATCAGGCTTAATTTCGCCAATCGCCGATGAATCGAATGCCTTCCCCAATTTAATGTTGACACCGAGTTTGGTAATCTGGGTTTTCAGATAGCGAACCATGTCCTGGAAATCTTGAGATTTGCCGTATTTTACAATGGCGGCTATGTTTAATAATCCGCCCAGCCTGGGTTCTTTCTCGTAAAGCGTTACCTCGTGTCCTCTTATTGCCGCCACCCTGGCGGCCTCCATACCGGACGGCCCCCCGCCGATAATGACCACCTTTTTCTTTTCGGCTGCCGGTTCGATCGCAAAGTCCCGGGTGCCGCCCATTGCCGCATTTATCCGGCATCGCAGATAATCGTGTTGCTCCAGCAGGGCGTGGCATGCCATGCATGCCAGGCAAGGGGCAATATCCTCAAGTCGCCCTTCGGCTGCCTTGTTGGGTAACTCGGGATCCGCTATGAGACGTCTCTGCATCGCGATGTAATCCGCTTTACCCTGCCGCAGGATCTCCTCTCCTCTTTCCGGATCGATCCTGCCCACGGTGATAATCGGAACGGATACGACCTCCTTGATTTTGGCAACCAGGGGGGCCAACGCACCGACGCCGTTATGACGTCCATCAAGCAGTTCCGGCATCGGTTTCGGCGGCTCCGGATTAAAAATAACCTCGTTCCATGGAAGACCGTGATACTCCCTGTAACCGCAGGCGCGGACTTGAATATAGTCGACGCCGGCTTTCTCGAACATTTTGGCGAACTCTCTGGCGTCCTCTACGGTTATTCCGTTTTCAATGCCGAATTCGGCGCCGTTCATGATGATACCGAGGGGAAAACCCTGCCCCAATCGGTTCTTGATTTCCTGCAAAACTTCGATGACAAAGCGGGCTCTGTTTTCAAGGCTGTCGCAGCCGTATTCATCATGACGCCTGTTCCAGGCAGGAGACAAAAAACTGTTGCCAAGATGGGGGCCGCCGTCGTTTACTTCTACCGCATCGAACCCCGCTTTCTTGGCCCTTTCGGCCGCATCGCCGAACAATGCTACTTTCTCTTTGATTTCGTCGACACTCAATTCCCGGAGGGGCACGCCGAAGTCCATCTCCATTGCCTGCAGCTCACTTCTTGACAGTTCCGAGGCCGATACCGGCTGAACACCTTCTTTCGACATGAGGTGAAAGATTCCGTGTATGGGTCCCGCGTGATGTATCTGTGCATAAATGGGACAATCATACCCATGAACGACTTCCGTTATCTTCCGGCAGGCGGGTATAAATTTATCGTCATCCAGACGCAGCTGACTCGGATGGATAGCCCCCAGAGGATATTCGACGATCGTCCCCCCGAAGCCGATCAATCCCACGCCGCCTCTTGCCAGTGCTTCATAAAAGGGCAGTTCCTGCTCAAGCTTCAAGAAATCTTCTTCGTCCATGTAGTCGACGCCCGCAGCTGTTCTTACGAGCCGGTTCTTCAGCTTTAAGCTCCCGATTTGGCCGGGTTCAAATAACTTTTGAAATCTATTACTGACCATTGGAATTCCCTATTAAAGAAGCCGCATGTTACCGCGGAGGCGGTTTTTTATTGGATGTCAAATATCCGCAGCAACAGCCTCTGGACTGGCGTTTACTCCTTTCAACGGATCAATTACTACATAAATAAGAGTGACCACTGTAATTGCTATCATTGCGACAGAAACAGATCCCATTAAATTTCTTGCTGTCGGTTCAACAAACAGCGCTACGACCTTTTCCACAAAGGTAGCCAGAAATTGACCGCCGTTCATTATTCCAATTATCATGGCATTGGCAAATGTCCCATCCGCCTTGACACCTATTGCCAGCGCCCTGGCCTGAACAACAGGCAGGTTAATCCCGGCACCCAATCCGACAATAAGGCATCCTATAAAGAGGGGAGTTTGAGAGTGTGATCTAAACAGCATAAATGTCCCTATCGCCACACAAAGGGTGGATACAAGCATCGTGTATCTCCTGAACAATTTATCTGTAGAACCGAAAATCATTGATCCTATAAAGATCCCTGCGGTTGTAATGGAGATTGCTCTTGAAGAAACGATCGCGTTGCCTATTTTTGCGTCAATCTCAATAAAGATGGAGAGTTTCATCATCATCACCACCAAAAAGATCGTAAAGGCCACCTCGTATAAACAGATCAGGAATAATTTGAATTTCTGTTTTCCGTTGTAACTCAGTTTTACTTTTTTCTTTTCAGTAGATTCGGCAGCGCTAGGCGGCGGTAGAGAGGGCAATGATGTGGCAACCATGAAAATCACAATAAGAAAATAACTGTAAATCCAGAACAGGTAATTCCATTTAATGGCGCACAGATAACCGGCAATCGTTACCAGTATGATCGCCATCAGACTGTCGACGCCGTTTGCCCAACCCAGCATATTTTTTTTATCAAGCCCGTCATAGAGCTCATTGATAATAGCACCGCACAATGGCGCTGCAATGCCGGCACCGAGGCCTACAAATGTTCTCATGGCGATTACATGATAGATGCTGCCTGTTGCAAACACCCCGCCCAAGCCGCCGATGATATAGAGCACAAGGGCAAACAGGACAAGATTCTTTTTGTCATATCTCTTTGCCAGAGGGGGCACGACAAAGAAATTCATAAGCACCATTATCAGAATGGGAAAGGTGTAAACCAGATTGATTAATATAGGGCCCGCATCGGGAAATGCCTTTGTAATCTCACCCATTCCGGTGCTTACAACAGTAACCTCACAATTAAGCAAAAAAATAAACAATACCGTTATTCTTCTCATAATGCCTTTAAAACTCAGATCGTCAGTAAAAGATGTCATGTTCGGTTTACCCCCTGGTTATTTATTGTTAAGAGGCTTAATTTTCAAAATTCAAGCTCCATTCCTTTGGTTTCAGAAAATCACAGCTTCGCCAGCCTTTGCCCCAGCATATAGCCTTCGGTCACGGCCATGCCGATGCTGATGCCGGAGATCAGGCTTTGATATACGACGATAAACCGGCCTCCGGCGTTGTTTCCCGCCGCGTAGAGGCCTTTGACAGGTTTGAAATCGGAATTAAGAACATGGCCATCCGCATCCGTGTCGAGCCCCGTAGTCGAAGCCAGACCGGCCCCCAGTCCGAACATGTCCGAGCCGCCATCATAGGTTTCGATGGTGGCATAAAAAGGCGGGTCTTTGAGCGCCGTCACCTTGAGAACATTCGGGTCTTTGCCGAAGTCCTCGTCGACGCCTTTTTCGCACATCTCGTTATAGCGTTTGATCTCGGCAAGGGCCTTGTTTCGAGTTTCGCCCTTGTAGCATCCCATGTAATCGAGAAGTTCTTCGATGGTGTTCGCGCAGCAGGTATCACCGGACACTCCGGGAAGTCCATACTGGATATGGATTCTTTGACCGGATTGCCCGGATGGCTTCTCGTTTGACAGGGGACCGGGCGTTATATGGTCCAGGTGCGTGAACCTCGCCTCCATCTCCGTGGGCTCGGCTTGATCCGGGGCTGTGTGACGCGGCGGCATCATCAGGAGCGCCGTCTTCCAGTTCGCATCGTACAAGGTGACACGGGGACTGCCGATGGGCTGGGCAAGCAACGAGCCGGCGGCCTCGTCGCAGAATCGCTCTCCATTGTGGTCGAGTTGCAGATACCACACCCCGCACCCAGGTTCGTCGCCGGGAATGATAGCGGAATGGGGGCCGATCTCCATATGACCCCCCGCCCAGATCCCCATCTTGATGCCGGAGCCGTCCCGGGGGTATCCCATTCGAAATCCTGCCCCTATCAGGCCGAGATTTCCACGGGCTTCGGCTTCATGACGAACGAAGTCGAGAATGTCGATGACCATCTCCCGGTTGCCCGCGAAGCCGCCGGCGCAGAGGGCCACTCCCTTCCGCGCCTTGAATCGGACGTAAGTTCCATCGGCCCTTTTGGCGACGACACCTGTTACAGCCCCGGAACTGTCGACATCGCATACCTCGGCATGGTGCTGGTTGAACCACTTGGCGCCGTCGGCCATGGACTTTTCCTGATGCATCTTCACGAATTCCGACCACGGCTCATAGTCTACGCTGAAATTTCTGAAGGTGGCGCATCCGTGGTAGAATTTCCATCCGGATGTCTCCATCAGAAGTTCCCCTTTGGGAGGCCAGCTCATGAGGTGACAGTGTTTGTCCATCCATTCCTTGGTTGTAATGCTGATGGCCCAATCGAAAATCCTGCCGCTGTTCTTCACGAAATAACTCGCACGCTTCGGATTGTGCCGGATGACGTTGCGGCGGGCCAACTCCCTGAGGAAATCCGCCTCGTCGATCCTGGGCGCGCCCTGGTCCAGCACGTATCGGGAGTTGACGGTGCCGCACTGAGAGCCGATTCCATGAACGTAGTTCTTCTCGGACTGGTATTCGAGGACGGCCACCGAAGCGCCGTTCATGGAAGCGGCGCGGGCGCAGAACTGGCCGGCGTTGCCGCCGCCGACCACAACCACGTCATAGGCCCCGCCGTCTGAAATAAGGTGTTCGGGAATGGGGGCGGGCCTGTCCCGCCACGATGTCGCGACCGCCTTTTTACGGTTTTGGGATTGTGCGGCGAAAGTGAGCTGTGAAGCGCCGACGGCTGCCATGACGCCGGTGGCCGCAACGCCTTTGATAAAGCCGCGGCGATCGAGTGGTATTCCGGACTTCTTTTTGACCTTGGCCATGTTTTTTTCCTGCCCTCTGCCCATCACTCCACCGACACCACGATGGCGCCGGTATACGTGTTTCCGGGGGCGATATTTGTTTTAACGCCGTTCACCGTCATGGACACATCGGTGTCCTCTCCCGCCGGAATAATGGAAGAAGATTCGTCCAGCGACAGTTTGGTCAGATAAGACGTGCCGGTGACTGTCCATTTCGAAGCGTTTTTCAATGTAACGATGACGCCGTTGTTGACGGCGGGGCCGGGGGTATTCACCACGTGGCTGAACACCTTGGATTCGGCTTTTCCGATTTTCGGGTAGTACTTTCCGTTGTAGTAATGGCGGGCATCGGACGCGGAGATGATACCGGTAATGACAGCGCCATCGAAAGAAAGCCCCAGGTTTCTTGAAACGCTGCCCATTTTACCCGTCATTGAGTTCTTTTTCCGGCCGCCCCGGGCGGCATTATAAAAATCGCCTTTCAACTCGATATTGGAGAATTTGGCGAGGGCGTCCGTTTCAGTTGCATTGGTGATGTCGTGGGAATCGTCCTTGACCACCGGTCCGGTGGGTTCCTCGTACACACCGAAATTATTGGTTTTGGGTTCCAAGGAGGGTTCATCGTCGTCCATTACCTGCATAATGATGCCGTTGCCGGGGGTTAGCTGCACTCCTCCGGATCCGTCCACGTTGATGTCGGTGTAGGCTCCCTTGTCGACAAACAGGGTCTCTTCGGTGTTGATGGTGGTGCCGCCGGTGATGGTCAGCGAGCTTCCGGACCCGTGCCACAGAACACCCTGGTCCTTCGAGTTGATGATCGTCGGCTTTTCGGGGATGGCCTTGAGTTCTTCGGCGGTGAGGCCGAGTTCAAGCTCGTCGTTCAGAGCGCTGACGGCTTCCCGGGTGCTGTCGCCGAAGTAAACGGAGCCGGAGTCGCCGGCCGATCCCACCGAACCGACGTTGAATTCACTGCCAAGGATTCTGGTGACGGCGCTGCAGTTGTTGTAGTGACCATAGCCGGTATTGCCGATGTTGTTAATTTTGCAGTTAATGACGGTAAGCTTGGCGCCGTTGCCGATGTCGGTGGAGAGTCCCCCCCAGCCTTCAAAAGAGATTGTGGAGTCGATGTAGGTGGCCCGGGTCCCGGTCCCCAGAAGGCTGGTGGCGCGGGTGGTGCCCGTCATGCCGGATATCCAGAGCGTGGAGCGCATCTGGGAAATATTCATGGTGTTTTTATAGCCGGGGGGGAGCACGCCGTTTTTGACCTGGATGCGGGAGTTTTTGACCAGAACGCTGCTGCCTTCTTTGGCGATGACGGCGGAACGGACCACGCCTTGGGTATGGATCACCGCGTTGTCCAGGACGAGCCTGGTATCCTTGCCGGCGGCAACCACCGCCGAGCCGAATCCGACAAAGTCGCTGCGGCCGTCACCGGTGAAATCGATTTCGAGGTTTTTGATATCGTATTTCCCGCCGGCGGCATAAATGCCGTTAAAACCGGTTCCCCCGGGGGAAGACGGACTTTCGTAAAATGTTCCTTTCGAAACGATCTTGATGTTTTGAAACTGAAATCCCGCCGGTTTTTCGCCCTGCACGGCCGCCTGGACGGATTTGGCCTCGTCGATGCCGTTCGTATCCAGATAGAGGGCCTGGCGGAAGGGGTAGGCATCCGGCATGCCGGCGTCGAAGCCTGACGGGGCCGAGGGCGTTTCATTTTCGGGCGGCCCGCCTGCATCCCCGCCTGGGCCGGTCCAGGCCACATCGTTGGCTTTCGACACCGTAAGGACGATATCACCCTCGTAGGCGCCCGGTGCGAAGGTATAGTCGACGCCGGCCCATGTTTTCAGCATCTGTCCGGTTTCAACCCCGTTGACGGTGAGGGTCAGCCGATAGCCCTCCGGAGCCGCCAGAACGGCGTTTTTTTCAATGGTCAGTTTTTTCAAGTGGGTCGTTTCGGCTACTGTTTTTGCGGTATTCGAAGGAAGCACCCAATTGTCGGCGCTTTTTCCGCACGCCGTAAACGAAAGAAATAAAACAAGGAGAAAAACGCGGTAGAACCCAGACAAATGCTTTTTTTCCATACAATCGTCCCCCCATGTCCGATGGCTTTAGAATGCCGTGATCCTGAAAAAACTAGTATGGTGATAGCAACTATGCAGATGAATAAATAAAGCGTGCGTCCAGATAATTCGCAACAAACAGACTCAATAGACGATATCGTGTTCCTTAAAACTGAAAGCCATAATAAATAAATGCTCGGTGAGTATCCTGTAACTTCCGTTTCCGTCGTAAAAACAATCTACACGACCCAATCATCCGGAACTGGGGGCCAATTGTAAGGCATTGGCAGCCGGAATTTTTAAAATAAACAAAGAGACATGGATAAAATTCATTTTATCTCTATAACACAATTATTGAGAAATCATGGAGGGAACTTTAACAATTCAACATATATTCAGGGAATTTCGAGTGATTCGATTTGTTGGCCCATATATTTTTTATTCCCTATTATTACATATTCGTGATTGTAAAATAATATAGATTCGACGCAATAATTGGGCCCGGCGCATCCCTGAATTCGGTGCCGATAAAAGAAGAAGGAGATAATAATGCACGTTAACCAGGTAAAACTTATCTATTTTTCACCCACCGGTACCACCCGAAAAGTTCTGGAAGGTGTTGCCAACGGTATTGCCGTTGAAGATGTCGGGCATATTGACGTGACACTTCCGGAAGAAGCCATGCAAGAAATTCCACCCTTTTCAGACGAACTCGCAATCATCGGTGCACCTGTTTACGGTGGCCGTCTGCCCCTTGAAGCGATCAAGCGATTCAAGCGGCTGAAAGCGCGTAATACATTAGCGATTCTCATCGTTGTATATGGGAACCGCGAGTTTGAAGATGCATTGCTGGAACTGAAAAATCTTGCAATTGAAATAGGCTTCAAGCCGGTGGCCGGTGGCGCATTCATCGGGGAGCATTCTTTTTCAACAAAGGATATCCCCATTGCCAGTGGACGTCCGGATCGTCTGGATATTCAAAGGGCAACCGATTTTGGTAGAAAAACAAAAGATAAGCTCACAGCGCTGCAATCTCCTGGTGCCCAATTGGACTTGGAAATTCCCGGCAGATTCCCATATGAAAGCAGCATGCGATCCATGACGGTTTCGCCCGTGACCAAAGAAGACACCTGCACAGTTTGTGGTACGTGTGCCGGTGTATGTCCAACCGCAGCCATTTCAATTGATGAAAGCGTGGCGAATGAAATCGAACTGTGCATTCGCTGTTGTGCCTGTATTAAAAACTGTCCCACCGGCGCAAGGGTTTGGGAAGACAGCATGATGAAGAAAATTGCGGACTGGTTATATGAAAACTGCAGCGCTCGGAAAGAACCC
>JBECKW010000343.1:0-9127 GCA_040235505.1 Desulfobacterales bacterium | reverse complement strand
TGTCCATCGATGCGCAGCGTTTGACGGTTTTAATCATCGGTGCGGTTCTGCTGGTGGCCATGTTTCTGTTCATTCAGAAATCCAGACTCGGGCAACAGATGCTGGCGGTGGCGCAGAACAAAACGGGAGCGGCTCTGCAGGGCATCAATATCAATTCCACGGCCGCCGTGGCAACCTGCCTGGCCTGCGGCATGGCGGCCCTGGCCGGTTCATTGATGGCGACCCTGTTCAGCTTAAGTCCGTTCATGGGGGACAATATCCTGTTAAAGGCCATTCAGGTGGTCATTTTAAGCGGCATCGGCAGCATCGGGGGAATTCTGGCCGGCGGTCTGATCATCGGGTGCATGGATGCGGTGCTGCCGGTTTTCATGAATGACAATATCGCCCAGGTGATCATTATCGGCGTCGTCATCCTTATTTTGCTTGTCCGCCCGAAGGGATTGTTCGGGTATGAACTGTTTTAGGGATCTGGTTCGGGGATCTGTTTTAGGGATCTGATTTAGGTATCTGGTTTAGGGATTTAGTCGAATGCCGGGAAAAAACAGTGCGATGAAAAAAAGAGGCAGGACGAAGGCGGTGATTTACGGCGCTGTCCTGTTGCTGCTGCTCCTGTTGCCGCCCCTGGGGATGTCGACATTTTTTACCCATATTTTGATCGGCGTATTTCTGTTCGTTATCATGACCAGCAGCCTGCGGCTGATCAACCTGTCCGGACAGGGCTCTCTGGGGCACGCCGGGTTGATGTGTATCGGCGCTTATGTATCTGCCATCCTGGCCAGGAATTTCGGGTGGTCCCCCTGGCTGACCATCTGCATCGGGATACTTGCAACGTGGATCGTTACCTTCCTGATCGCCATCCCGTTTACCCGGCTGCGCGGTATATATTTTACCATGATCAGTCTCTTCTTTTCCATCGGCGTGCTGGCGCTGATTAGAGTGTTTACCGGTATTACAGGCGGCTATGCCGGTCTTTCGGGGATTCCGCCCTTGCTTGGGATGAGCAAGATTCCCTATTACTATTTGATCCTGCTGGTCGCCCTTGTCAGCCTGCTCGTCATGTACCGCCTGGAATTCAGCCGGATCGGACTCAATTGGAAGGCGGTTGCCCAATCCCATATGGTTGCCTCCAGTGTCGGCATCAACGAAACCTGGCAGAGAATTATCTGCCTGTCCATCGGAGGCCTGTTCGCAGGCGTGGCAGGCGCTTTCTATGCCCATTACTATCTGATTCTATCCCAGGACACCTTTGGTTTTTTTACAAGCATCTATGTGTTCATTTACATGATGGTGGGCGGGGTGGAAGCGTTCATCGGGCCGATTATCGGAACCGCGGTCTTGATTATTATCCCTGAGGTTTTCCGCGGTCTGAGGGAATATGCTCCCTTCCTGTTTGCCGGCATCCTGCTATTGGTGCTCTTCTTCATGCCCCGGGGACTGGCCGGCCTGCCAGGGCAGATTACATCCTGGATTTTCCGGAAAGTCGGAAGGGAAGGGAATTGACCGTGCTCCTTGAGGTGAAAGGGCTGAGCAAACGTTTCGGCGGGCTTCAGGCCGTAAATCTGTTGAATCTGGAAGTGTCTTCCGGTCAGATCGTGGGACTCATCGGCCCGAACGGGGCCGGCAAGACCACGGTTTTCAATCTGATTACCGGCGTCATCAAACCCGATGCCGGCAAGATCGTTCTGGACGGGAAGGACATCACCCGGAAGGCTCCGCACCGGATTGCGGCACTGGGCATCGGGAGAACCTTTCAGTTGACTCCCCTTTTTGCGGATTTTACTACCTTTGAGAACGTTCTGGCCTCCCAATATCTAAATACCCGATCAAATTTCTGGCATGTGCTTTTCGACACCCGGACCTATCGGGAAAAGGAAGCCATTGCCGCCGATGAAGCAAACGGGATTTTAGAGCTGGTGGGTCTGGGCAGTGTGAAGGACGAATGTGCCGAAAACCTTTCCCACGGGTATCAGAAAATGTTGGGAATTGCCCGGGCCCTGGCGGTGAAACCTAAACTGCTGATGCTCGATGAGCCACTCGGCGGTTTGAATCCCGATGAAATCGACTTCACCGTCGAGATTCTACGAAAGCTGCAGCGGGAAGGCGTGTCCATTCTGATTATTGAGCACAATATGCAGATCCTGGACGTCTGCAATCATGTGGCAGCCATCAATTACGGTCAAAATGTCTGCAGCGGCTGTGCCGAAGACGTCAGAAACGATCCGGACGTCATTAAATGCTATCTGGGGGAAGGGGAAGCATGCTCCTGCGGGTGAACAACCTGACGGTCCGCTACGGCAAGGCGGTCGCCATCGATGATGTTTCTCTCGATATTCCGGAGGGAGCCATCGTCAGTCTGGTCGGCGCCAATGGAGCGGGAAAAACCACCCTCCTGAGGACCCTATCCGGATTAACCTCGCCATGGAAGGGGGAAATCCGGTTTGACGGCATCCGTATCGACGGCAGACCCCCCGCCGATATCGTCAGATGCGGCCTGATTCATATCCCGCAGAACAGGGAGCTTTTTCCCCACCTGACCGTCATGAGCAACCTCAAATTGGGTGCCACCCTGCGAAAGGATAAAGAAGGCATCAAACGCGATCTGGCCGTGGTGTTTGACCATTTCCCCAGGCTGTGGGAGCGGCGAAGCCAGAAAGCCGGAACGCTCAGCGGCGGGGAGCAGCAGATGGTGGCCATTGGACGCGGCCTGATGGCCAGTCCAAAATTGCTTATGATGGACGAGCCTTCACTGGGACTCGCGCCGCGGATGGTTGCCGAACTGATTCCGGTCATAAAAAGTATTCATCAAAGGGGGATCAGTGTGCTACTTGTGGAGCAGAACGTTTCGTTGGCCCTAGGGGTGGCGGAAAGGGCTTATGCACTGCGGGTCGGCAAAATTGTTCTCGAGGGCGACATCGAAATATTCAAAACCAGCGACATCGTCAAAGAAGCATATTTAGGGAAATAGGAGCAAAAATGGCTGAAGTTGTTCGGCTGACCAATCTTACCACGGGTGGGCCGGTGCATGTGGAGGTTCAGAACGGCAAAATTCTTCGCATCGTCCCCCTCGAACTGGACGAAAGCGACGGCCCTTCCTGGACCATAGAAGCAAGGGGGCGTGCGTTTACGCCACCCCGCCGGACGACCCTGTCTCCTTTTACGGTCGCCCACAAGTCGACCATCTATTCACCCAAACGCATTCTTACCCCGCTCAAGCGCGTGGATTTCGACCCCAAAGGAGAGCGGAACATTCGAAGCCGGGGCGTCTCCGGGTACGAACCCATCAGCTGGGACGAGGCCCTGGACATTGTCGCAGACGAGATCGTCCGGGCCCATCGCGAGCTTGGACCGGCGGCGATCCTCACGTCTCCGGGCTCCCACCATCTGTGGGGGATCCTCGGGTACCGAACCAGCGCCTACTATCGCTTCATGAACCTGGTGGGTTTCACCTACGGGGAACATAACCCGGACAGCTGGGAGGGGTGGCACTGGGGTGGTATGCACATGTGGGGGTTCAGTCACCGGCTGGGCATCCCCGAACAATATGATCTGCTGGAAGACGGGCTGCAGAATACTGAGATGATCGTCTTCTGGTCCGCTGACCCGGAGTGCACCGGCGGCGGCATTTATACCGCCTTCGAGAGCACCCCCCGCCGCTACTGGTTCAAGGAACTGGGTGTGAAGATGGTCTTCATCGACCCGTACTTCAATCACACCGCCGGCCTGTTCTCCGACAAGTGGTTTGCCCCCCGGCTGGGTACGGACGTAGCCTTCGGCCTTGCCATTGCCTACACCTGGCTTACCGAGGGAACCTACGACAAGGCGTACGTGGCCTCCCGTACGCTGGGTTTCGACGAGTGGAAGGACTATGTGCTGGGAGTGAGCGACGGCTTGCCGAAAACCCCCCAATGGGCCGAAGACGAATGCGGCGTTCCCGCCCGGGAAATCCGGGCTCTGGCTCGGGAATGGGCCGCTAAAAAGACCATGCTGGCCGCCGGCGGGAAGGGCGGTTTCGGCGGCGCCTGCCGCTCTGCTACCGGCAACGAGTGGGCCCGGACCATGATCGCTCTTTCCGCCATGCAGGGCCTGGGCAAGCCCGGCCGCAACATCTGGTCCACCACCCAGGGCGCGCCCTGTGATGCCACGTTCTGGTTTCCCGGCTACAACGAGGGGGGCATCTCCAGCGATTCGAATACCTTGAACGGTTTCCGCCTGGCAAGTCGCCTCTGGCCTGACGGGGGCCTGCCGGGAAATCCCCAGCACTCCACCGAAGGCCAGACAGTTTCCAGGCTTCTCATTCCCGAGGCCATGATGCACGAGCGACTGAAGTGGCGTGGCAAAGGCTTCTGCGGATCTTCCATCGAGTCTCAGTTTCAGAAATACGAGTACCCGGCGCCGGGGTATTCCCACGTGGGCATGTACTACAAATACGGCGGCTCCTTCATCGGCACCATGACCGAGACCAACCGGTATGTCCGGGCGTACCGGGAGGGCAAGATCCCCTTTGTGGTAAACCAGTCCATCTGGTTCGAGGGGGAGGCGCGATTCGCCGACATTATTCTGCCTGCCTGCACCAACTTCGAAAGGTGGGACATCGGCGAGTGGGCGTGCCCCACCGGCGCCGGCGCCTCGGCTTCCGATGCCTGCAACCACCGGCTCATCGTGCTTCAGAAAAAATGCATCGAGCCGCTGGGCGAGTCCAAGTCCGACTACGAGATCTTCTCTCTTCTGGCGGGCCGCCTTGGGATCGGTGACATCTACACCGAGGGCGGGCATACCGAACTCCAGTGGGTGAAGCGCCTCTTCCACGCCAGCGATCTTCCCACCCGCATTTCCTGGGAGGCATTCGAGAAGAAGGGCTACTACATGGTCCCCGTACCGCCCGACCGGAAGCGGACTCCCGCCCTGCGGTGGTTCGCCGAAGACCGGGAGCGGGATACGCCGGACCTGGGGCCCAAACCCTGGGAGGCGGTGGGGCTCAAGGGTCTTCAAACGGCTTCAGGCAAGATCGAATTTGTAGCTTCCAGTCTTCAGCGCTTCGAGCAGTCCGGCGCCGAGGATCCCGAGCGTCCGGCCATGGGGCCACAGTATATGCCCAGCTGGGAAGGGCATCGCACCGAAGAACTCGTAACAAAGTACCCGCTTCAGCTGGTGACTCCCCACCCCCGCTTTTCTTTTCATACCATGGGCGAAGGAAAAGGCAGCTGGTCCGACGACATCAAAGACCACCGGATGCTCGTCGGCGACCATCACTACTGGATCCTGCGACTGAACACCCGGGATGCAGAGGCTCGGGACATCCAACAGGGGGATCTCATCCGGGCTTTCAACGACCGGGGGGAGGTTATCCTGGCGGCCCAGATCACCGAACGCGTGTTTCCGGGCACGGTTCACTGTTACGAATCCGTGGCCGACTATATACCCCTGGGAGAGCCCGGACATTCGCCGGACACCGCGGGGTGCATCAACATTCTCACGCCAAAGCGCTTTGTAACGCCGACCTCAACGGGAATGGCCCCCAACTCCTGCCTGATCCAGGTGGAGAAATGGGAGGAACCCTCATGAAGAAATGGAACCTGGTGATCGATCTTGCCCGTTGCCACGACTGTAACGACTGCTTCCTGGCCGACAAGGACGAGTTCGTCGGCAACGATTTTCTTCCCTACTCGGCGGCCCAACCCTGGAGCGGCCAGCGATGGATCGACATTCAGCGCAAGGAACGCGGACAGCACCCCATCATCCAGGTCTGCTATCTGCCCAAGCCCTGTATGCACTGCGATGATCCGCCATGCATGAAGAAGGCTCCCCGGGGCGCCATCTACAAACGCGAAGACGGTCTTGTCATCATCGACCCGGTGAAAGCCAAAGGCCGCCCCGAATTGGTCGATGCCTGCCCGTACGGCGCTGTCTGGTGGAACGAAGAAGCCCAGGTGGCTCAGAAATGCACCGGCTGCGCGCATCTCATCGACGCGGGGTGGACCGAGACCCGCTGCTCCCAGGTCTGTCCAACCGGGGCCATCAAGTTCTATCTGGCAAGCGACGAGGAGATGGCAGAGATTGTCGCCGCCGAGGGGTTGGAGGCATACAAGTCGGAACTGGGCACGAAGCCTCGGGTGCTTTATAAAAATCTCTACCGGTGGGAAAGCGTCTTTGTGGCAGCAAGCGTCGCCTGCAAGGACACCGATGAGTGCGCCGAAGGCGCCGTGCTTTCCGCAATTCGCGGGGGGATCAAAGCCGGCGAGGGCGCGGCCAATAACTATGGCGAGGTGGTGGTGGACAGGCTGACGCCGGGGGACGGGTACGAGGTCACCATCACCATGGATGGATACAAGCCTTTTACCGCTGTCGTGAATCTGGACGAGAGCCTCAACCTGGGACTGGTGCTGCTGGAGAAGGTCTGAGGGGATATTATCTCAGAGGTTCACTGTTTAAAAACAGGGGGCAGGTTACAAGAACCTGCCCCCTGATCTTTTTCGCCAATCTGAACGTGATACCTTATTGGGTTACACTTATGACTACAGGCCGCGCAATCCCAGGATTTCGCGGGCATCGGCGCTGGTGGCGACCTCGTTTCCGTATTCCTTGATGACTCGTACGGCACGTTCGACGAAATCGAGATTTGTCGCAAGCTGACCGGGTGCATAATACAGATTGTCTTCCAAACCGACGCGGACATGGCCGCCCATCGCTATCGCGGTATACAAAATCGGCATATGCGCAGTTCCGATGCCAAAAGCCGACCAGGTTGAACCCGGTGCCAGCTTGCTGTGAAGCCATACCAGGTTTTCGGGGGTGGCCGGCGCGCCGCTGAAAAAACCCAGAACGAACTGATAATGGATCGGCGCTTTCAGGACGCCTTTGGACAGGTAATATTCCGATGCGGCGATCATTCCGGAGTCCATGATTTCAACTTCGGGCTTTATGTTGTTTTCATTCATTATGCCGCCCAACATCGTCAGGAACTTGGCAGTGTTATCGAAAATACCATCGGGAAGGACATTGATGGAGCCGGCGTCAAAAGTAGCTATTTCAGGCTTCAACTCGGCAATGTGCTCCATTCGGCGTTCGAAGGGCACGTTGATTTCACCTGAAGATGTGAGATTGAGAACGACATCGCTTTCCCCGCGAATACGTTCCACGGTCTCCCGAAAACGTTCCTTGTCCATGGTTCCCCGAAACTCGTCGTCCCTCATGTGAAGGTGAACGATGGCGGCGCCGGCCTTCCAGCATTTTATCGCATCCTCGGCGATTTCCTTCGGTGTGCAGGGGACGTTCGGGTTTTTGGATTTTGGCGTGATGGCACCCGTCAGTGCGGCAGAAATGATCGTTTCCATGATAAGAGTGTCTCCTTTAAATATTTGAAAGATATGATTGGATGTCAATAATTAATGACGTCCTGGGTTGTCCCTATTCACCTGCCGGGGGAAGTAAATAGGCTGAAACTCGGCGCGCGGTTTCCTTTAATTCCGTTATCAGCTTGCTGTTCAAAATTTTGGTCACTCGGTTGGAAGGGACACAGATAGATATCGCGGCGATCGGTTTGTCCTGATAATTAAAAACCGGGGCGGAGACAGCGTGGACTTCCTTATTGGCTTCTCCGTGGTCATAGGCGATTCCCTGCAGCTTGACCTCTTTGAGATGATTTTTGAATGCCTCAGCGTCGGTGATGGTATCATCGGTCAGCTTTTCAAAATGACCACGCAGCAAATTGTCGACGAGTTCAGGGTTCATGAACGCCAGTATCGCTTTTGCACCCGCAGCGACATGAATTGGAAGGAAATCTTCGAAGGTGACACTGAGTGGCGGCGGTCCGATCGCCTGGGCCATGACTTTCGTGCGTCCTGCCATAAGCATTTCCAGGTTGACACTTTCCCCCACGATATCGCGCAGACGCTCTATATGGGGTTGGGATAACTCTACCAGTCGGTCGGCCTCCGAACCCTCAACGGCCATCCCCAGCATCGCGGCGGTTCTACCCAATAAATATTTTTTTGTCTGTTCATCCTGCTGGACCAGCCCAAAATGCATGAGAACCTGGATCAGCCTGCTCACGGTCGATTTATTGAATCCCAGCTTTTCACTCAGTTGCAAGGTCCCGATTGGTTTGTTGTCAGGAATAAAGGACAGCAGCAAGGCAATCGCTTTTTGAACGGAGCTGTATTCAAGGCTTTTATTTTCAGTGAATTTATGGAGTTCCATCGGCATTCATCATTCCTCGGAAATCGCAACGTTTTCAATATTATAAAACGATTTTTAGTGACCTGCTCCTAACATATTTAAAAAAAATATTCAATCACGATTCCTGTTCGTCTTCAACAGATCGGAAAAGCGCCAGTTGCTTCAGTAGCCGTCGGTTGATTTTGTCGTTGACCTCGTCACGGGTTTGACCCGAATAATCATACCAGCCCTTGCCCGTTTTGATCCCCAATTCACCTCTGTTCACCTTTTCCAGCACTGCGGGTGACGCATCGGTCCGGTTGCTCAATAATTTAAAAACATTGCCGGACACCCGGGCGCAAGTGTCCAGACCGATCAGATCTTCCTGGGTCATGGGGCCCATGCAGGAGAGCCGGAATCCGTAGCTGGACTTCACCGCGATATCCAGATCCTCCGGTGTGACAATGCCTTCGTCAATCAGATAGGCAACCTCACGCTCCAGAGCACCGGTCAGGCGGTTGATAATGAATCCGGGAACGGTTTTCTGGACGATGACCGGCTTTTTGCCGGTTTTGATCATCAGGGCCTTGGTTTGGGCTACCGTCTCGTCGGTGGTGTTCTTGCCTTTGTGGATTTCCACCGCCGGAATGATGTGGGCCGGGTTGAAATAATGCAGGCCCACCATCCGTTGGGGCGTCTTCAAGCCTTCGGTCAACGTGTCCATGGTGAAGCTGCTGGTATTGCTGGCAATGATCACATCCTCGGGCAGGTTGTCGATCTGCTCAAAGATGGCTTTTTTGGTATCCAGCACTTCGGGGATGGTTTCAACGACGTAATCGCATCCGGTGGTGGCCTCCAGCATGTCGGTGGCGGGAATGATCGTAACCCTTGCCAGGATGTCGGCCGGCGATTCGCTGATCAGACCGAACTCTTGAAAAAGATCAAGGTTTGCTTTCACGCTGGCCAGGCTTTG
>JBECKW010000292.1:0-7436 GCA_040235505.1 Desulfobacterales bacterium | reverse complement strand
CCCCACCACCACCGTCTTCCCCTCCCCATCTCCCCCCAGATATGTCTGGATCATCTCTTTCGCAGGGGGGGCCATCCACGCTCCGTGTTCACCGTGCTCAACGAACACGACAACGGCAATCCTGGGCTGATCGGAGGGTGCATACGCCACAAACCAGGCATGGTCTTTAATGGCATTTGATTCTTCTTCGCTTCCATCCTCCTGCTCCGAGTCCTCTTTTCGGCCCACGGCCTGAGCGGATCCTGTCTTCCCGCTGATGGCAATATCCGGCAGGTCGATGGCGTGGGCGGTTCCATGAGCTCCCGCCACCACTTCCCTGAGTCCCTTTTTAACCAGATCCAGCGTTTCCCTGCTCACCGGAAGCCTGCCAAGGGAAACCGGTTCGGCCTGAAAAAGCACTTCACCTTCCGCGGACTTGATTGATTTAACGACCTGCGGCTTGTACCTCTCCCCGCCGTTTGCAACCGAAGCGATCATACAAAGCGCCTGGATCGGCGTCATAAGATCGTAGCCTTGACCGATGGCGATGCTCAGGGTTTCTCCCGGTTGCCAGGCCTCCTTGAAACGGCGTTTTTTCCATGCTGCTGTCGGGATCAAGCCCGAAGCTTCATGGTCCAGGTCGATACCGGTGGGTTCCCCAAGACCGCTGGCGGTTGCATACCACGCGATCCGGTCCACTCCCAGTTCCTGGCCGACCATGTAAAAATATACATCGCAGGATTGGGCGAGTGCCTGGACGAGACTGATATTGCCATGCCCGCCGTATTTCCATCTCCAGCACCGAAAGGATCTATTGCCAAAATAATACGCACCCGTGCAGTTAAAAACCGTGTTCTGATCGACAACGCCCTCTTCAAGGCCCGCCATGGCCACGATGATTTTATAAATGGATCCCGGCGGGTATTCGCCCTGAATCGCCTTGTTTTCCAACGGCCTGTAAGGATTGGAACTCAGATCATTCCATTCGCCGAAACTCATTCCGGTCACAAATGCGTTGGGATCAAAAGAGGGGCTGCTGGCCATCGCCAGAATTTCGCCGGTTCGGGGGTCCATGGCTGCTATTGCGCCTGCTTTTCCTTCCAGCAACTCCTCTGCTTTCTTTTGCAGCTTCTCATCGATGGTCAAACTGATATTATCCCCGGGTGTTGGATCCACCTTTTTGAGCACCCGGAACACCCGTCCCAGGGCACTTACCTCCACCTGTTGTCCACCCCGCTCGCCCCGAAGATACTTCTCATACACCTTCTCGATACCGACCTTCCCGATGAAATCTCCGACCCGGTTTGCGCTGTATTTTTTTTTGGAGAGCTCCGTGGCATTGATTTCGCCGAGATAACCGATCAGGTGGGCAGCCAGTTTGCCCTCCTCGTAATTTCGAAGCGGTTTCACCTGAACGCTGATGCCCGGAAGATCGTATTTATGGGTTTCCACCACGGCCAGAAGATCCCTCCCGATATCCTTCTTCAGCATGATCGATTGATAGGGACCACCCCCCTTCTGCTGCTCGATTTTTTCCATTAACGACTCGGGGGATTCATCGATGTATTTCGAAAGGGTTTCGATGGTACGCGCCACCGGTTTGGCATCTTTCAACACGATGGTCAGATCGAAGGATGGGCGATCATCCACAAGGAGGTTGCCGTTTCGATCGTAAATCAACCCACGGGTCGGAGAAATGGACTGAAGACGGATCGAATTGCTCTCGGATTGCTGCCGAAGCGCTTCCCCCTGAATCACCTGGAGGTAAAAAAGCCGTCCGATAAGAACGAAAAACGCAACCGAGACAACCAGCAGGAC
The DNA here is from genome assembly GCA_040235505.1 of Desulfobacterales bacterium. Lineage (GTDB taxonomy): Bacteria > Desulfobacterota > Desulfobacteria > Desulfobacterales > JAFDDL01 > JBECKW01. Next base: position 5,639 of record JBECKW010000292.1, on the reverse strand, counting down.
GAATAAAATCCTCTGCCGGTATCTGTCGGCGCCGGGTGCCTGGAGGATACTGTCAAACCGGGATAGAAGATTGGGGCTGTCCTTAACCATTACATATCACCCCTGCCGGTCAAGGCCCAGTTCCGCAGTGATCCGTCCAAGTCTGTCAAACAGCGAATTGAAAAACATCAGGAAAAATGGGGCCGTGACGACTGTCCAGAGAGCATTGATCAATATGGCCTCGGACGGCATGCTTGATGCCGAAAATAAAAACAGAAGATTTTCGAACACCATTCCCAGCATCAGGATCAACGGAAAAAGAAAGTAGCTTCCCGCATCCAGAAATCGCATGCTTCCCCGAACACCGAGAAAGAGCCAAATGTAAGTGATGATATAAAGCCCGAACGGACAGCCGGACAATGCATCCATGACAAGTCCGAACAGGACGACTAATGACAGGCTTTCGACAACGGATCTGAAAACGCTCAGGTAGATCACCAGCGGCAGCAGCATATCGAAAAACCGGCAGGACGGGGACAACTGCGGCAAGCAGGCGCTCTGTATCACCACGAAAAATATCCCTAAAACGATGCTGAATATGGCATTCAAAGCCCGTCCTCCAAGCCGGTGTCGCCGGTATCCTTCAGCACCACCAGGACCTCTTCGAGCTTTTCGAAATCCACAAAAGGAGTAATTTTAACTTCCTGAAAAAGCCCCGAATTTCGCCTGAACACCTCCGATACCTGCCCCACCCGAAGTCCTTTGGGGAATACGCCGTCAAGGCCGGATGTAATCACGATATCGTCCCCGCTGACATCATCCTTGCGAAGCACATATTGAAAGACACACCCACCCTCACCGTCGCCCTTGATAATGCCCCGGCCCCGGCTTCTTTGCACCAGAGCATCCACTGCGCTGTCCTGGTCGATAATCAGGAGCACTTTGGCGTATCGTTCCGAGACATTGATCACCTGCCCGACAATACCCTCCGCCACCACCACGGGGTCGGTCTTCGTCACACCGTCGGCTTTCCCCTTGTCAATGATGATGGTCTGAAACATTGCCGAGGGGTCCCTGGCCACCACTTCGGCCGCGACAACCCGGCGTGGATGCTCCTCCTTAAATGCCAGGAGTTGGCGAAGCCGTTTATTGGCAAGGTCGACCTCGACCAGCCGGTTGTTCTCCTCGGAGGCTTCGGCCAGAAGCCGTTTCAGCTGCTGATTTTCTTCCGACACCGAAACCAGGTAAAAATATCGGCGCCAGGTAGTTTTGGCAAATTGAATCGAACTGGAAGTGATCTTCTGAAAAGGAGCAACAATTCCGATGATGGCGCCACCGAATCCGCTTTCGGAGTCCATTGGCCGATGCGGCAGGATAAGAACAGTCAGACTCGCCGCAAAAATCACGATGAGTCCGATAATCATCAGCGCCCTTTTGGAAAACATGGGACTAGGTTACAATAACTTGTTTGAGTATTTCAATGTTGTCGAGCGTTTTTCCGGAGCCAATGGCCACCGTGGTCAAGGGATCTTCGGCCACCGTAATGGGAAGCCCACTTTCTTCCTTGAGCAGTTTGTCCAGGTTTTTCAGGAGCGCCCCTCCACCGGTGAGCACAATCCCGCGGTCGACGATATCGGCGGAAAGTTCCGGCGGCGTCTGTTCCAATGCGATCTTGACGCATTCTACAATGGCCTCGATCTGCTCCGAAATGGCGACTCGGATTTCCTCGGAATCGATGGCGAGGATCTTGGGAATCCCCGATACCAGGTCCCGGCCCTTCACCTCGATGGTCTCGATATTCTGGGGATCGGGATATGCGTTTCCGATGGTGGTTTTGATAATTTCCGACGTGCGCTCCCCGATCAGAAGGTTGTATTTACGCTTGATGTACTGAATGATGGCCTGATCCATCTTGTCCCCGGCGGTCCGGATGGAGCGGCTGTAAACGATACCGGCCAGCGAAATGACCGCCACTTCGGTGGTCCCGCCGCCGATGTCCACCACCATGTTACAGGTGGGTTCGGTAATGGGAAGTCCCGCTCCGATGGCGGCCGCCATGGGCTCCTCGATCAGAAAAACGTCCCGGGCGCCGGCGGATTCCGCAGACTCACGAACCGCCCGTTTTTCAACTTGGGTGATGCCGGAGGGTACCGCGATCACGATGCGGGGTCTCACCAGTTTGCGGCGGTTATGCACCTTGTGGATAAAATGCTTGAGCATCGCCTCGGTCACATCGAAATCGGCAATGACGCCATCACGCATGGGCCGGATCGCCACGATATTACCGGGTGTTCTTCCCAGCATCCGTTTCGCTTCCGAGCCCACCGCCAGGACGCGATTTTTCACACGGTCGTCTATCCGCACGGCAACCACCGAAGGTTCGCTCAGAACAATCCCCTTGCCTTTGACATAGACCAGGGTGTTGGCCGTACCAAGGTCGATGGCCAAATCAGTCGAAAACATCCCCAGGACAGAATCTATTACGCTCATAACACCTCATCTTTATAGATCGTTACGACACCTTTCAGGTCGCAGCACCCAGCCGCGTACGGAAAATGAATTGGTAGCAAGCTTAGCCGGTTATGACAAGAGAAAATTATGGCAATACCCCTTCCATGACAGCGTTATGTATTTCGGGCCGAAACGCCTGAATCATATTGTTTTCCGGATCGGGATGGACCCGGTTTGTCAGCAGGACAACCGAAATCTTCATCTTCAAATCGGACCAGAAAGAAGTCCCCGTATATCCAAGATGTCCGATCGTCTGTTCCGAAAAACGGGTGCCGCTGCTGGAAGCCCCCGGGGTCGGCGTATCGAATCCAAGGGTCCGGCCGGAGGTTTCATCCCTTTGAAAAAACCGCCGAACCCATTCAGGTCGAAACAACCCCCTGTCGGCTTCCCCCGAGTAGACCGTCGTCAACTCGCCGAGAAGATCTCCCACCGCCCTTGCGGTACCGAAAAGGCCGGCATGCCCGTCAACGCCATCGGAGATAAAGGCATTCTCGTCGCTGACAACTCCTTGCAGAATACTTTCACGCCAGGGGCACCGTTGTGTGGCGGCAAACATTTCTTTCCTTTTATCGGCATTCCCTCTGATAAAGTAAAGCGGAAAAATCCCCAGCGGTTGGTAAATCATCTCCTCAACGAACCGATCGAGTGGAGCACCGGTCACCGTTTCAATCACCCACCGAAGAAACATGAATCCCACATCGCTGTATACGGTTTTTTCACCGATTTCATGGATGAGGGGTTCCGCAGCCAACAAATCGTTGAGTTGTTCCCGGCGGTTTGCAGAGGGCAATGGCAGAAGTTTCTTGAAATACGGGCGGTGCGCCGGAAGACCGGAAGTATGCAGCAGCAGGTGCCGCACCTCGATCTTTTCTTTTGCAGTACCGCGGATCGCCGGAAGAATAGATCCGATGGGCTGTTCCAACGCAAGATCGCCGTTTTGGATCAGCAGCATCACCGCCAGGCTCGTTGCCAGGGGCTTGGTCAGAGAAGCCAAGTCAAAGATCGTGTCCACCGTCACCGGCTCTTTTGATTGAAGGTTCGTCATGCCGAACGCGCGGTGGTAGAGTGGCATGCGGCTGTCTTGAACCAGAAGAACGGCACCGGGGAAAACCCCGTCGCGGACCGCCCGATGCATCATTGCATCGACGGTGCTGAAGTCAGGTTGATTGGTCATCACTCCCGGGTTGCCGCCGAAAGATACTCAAGGCTTCCCTTTTCGGTATCGAGGGTCGCGATGAGACCGATGGGGAGCGTTAAATTATCCGCAAGGGCGTGCCCGATATCAAATCCGCCGATGATGGGCGGGCCGGCCGGATCTAAAACATCCATCACCAGCCGATAGGCAGCATCCGGATCTCCGCAATCCTTGAAGGATCCAAGCATTACACCGGTAAGACCGTCCAGGCATCCGGCCAATTTCAGCTGAGTGAACATCCGGTCGATCCTGTAGAGCGGTTCGTTAATATCCTCCAGAAACAGGATATGGCCCTTCCATACAGGCTGAAAAGGCGTCCCCAGTAAATGGCACAGCGTAGTCAGATTGCCGCCTGCCACGGGCCCCGTCCCCCTGCCGCTTTGAAGAACGATGGGATTCTTCGCCGTGACCGTGAGCGGTCCATCCCCCGAGATCGCTGAGAGAAACGCCTCCCGAGTAGCTTTTTCCGCTCCTGCCAGTGTCGTCACCATGGGACCGTGAAAGGTCACCAGGCTGCATTGCTGGCTGATGCTGGAAAGCAGTGTTGAAATATCGCTGAAACCGATCAGGATCTTGGGATGTTCGCGAATCAGGTCATAATCGAGTTCCGATAGAATTCGAAGGCTGCCGTAGCCGCCGCGGGCACAAATAATCGCCCGAATGCTTTCATCCGAAAACAGGGCGTGAAGCTGGTCCGCCCGGTGCTGGTCCGAGCCGGCCAGGTAACTCTCTTTTTCGAACACGCCTTTGGGCACCACCGGGTCAAATCCCATCTGTTTCAGCGTATCGATGCCCTGCTGAAAGGTTTCGGATTCAAACGGGCTTGCCGGTGCCGCAATGCCGATCTTATCTCCCGGCTGAAGCCGTGGCGGCAAAACGATTTCTTTCAATCCATCCCTGATAAAACTTTTCATAACAATCTTGACACGCCTTATCTAAAGTGTTAGGTGGCTATCTCGTGTCGGGGCGTAGCGCAGACTGGTAGCGCACTTGAATGGGGTTCAAGGGGTCGGAGGTTCAAATCCTCTCGCCCCGACCAACAAAAAGAAAACAGAAAAAAGGCCTGAATCGGGCCTTTTTTATTATATGGTGCCCCTTTCCCATCCACGTTCCGCTTTTCATAGAACAATCTGATACTATTTTCAATATTTCACAACAAATATTCTCCGATATCTTTTTTGATTGACCTGAGAGGGATCGACCCATTATGCTGAAATATATGAAGCATGAAATCCCCTACTTATAAATCCCTCGTATCGATAGGAGGCAACATGGCCATCAGAATTCTTATCAGGCGAAGCGTCCCCGAGGACAAAGCAAGACAAATGATCCCCCTGTTCAAACAGATGCGCCAATTGGCACTTCAACACAAGGGGTATATTTCGGGAGAAACCATGCGCAATTACAACAACCCGGAAGAGTTTCTCGTGATCAGTTCCTGGCAGTCCGTAGAAGACTGGGAAAATTGGCTTAAAAGCAAGGAACGCCAGGAGATCCAGGAACAAATCGATACGCTTCTGGGCGGAAGAACCCGTTATGATGTATTTCATTACGGGTTTTTCGAGTAGCTATTCGCTCGCTGAAGAGGATCGGGGGGCGACCGCCTCACCGGCAGAATACCGTTTGCGAACAGTCGCACCGAATTTCTCCCGGATTCTCTCGAGGGATACCAGTTTGGCAGTCCTGGCCGAGGGGGTCAGGAAGGATTTGAGCTTGTTCTCGAGCGCCCTCGGGTGCAAATCGCTGCCGATAGCGATGACCCCTTCCTGAATGATTTTCTGCAGAAGCACTTCCCGGTCCGTACGTTCCTGAAGATGGGCCGCAAGCGGCAAAAAAATGAAATTTGCAAACAGAACTCCGTACAGGGTCGACGTGAGGGCAACCGGTATGGTCTTTAAAATAACCGATGAATCTCCCACCCCGGCCAGCATGCTCATGAGCCCCACGACACTGC